>QKDK01000135.1 GCA_003252135.1 Clostridia bacterium | reverse complement strand
GACTATAACCGAGAATATGAGCGAGGGACTGCTGGTCATTGACAAGAAGACTGATATCCTGTCCTATAACTCCAGTGCACTCACATTGTTAGGTACGGATCTTACCCCGAACATGCGCAGCGTATTCACCCTGAACCGGAGCTACGGCTTTAGGGAGGTCGTAGACAAAGCTTTACAGGGCGGTCATGCAGAAGAAACGATATTTATAAACAGTCGCTACTGCAGGCTATATTCAAACCCTGTCATGCAGGGAGACAAAATAGCAGGTGCTGTCATTGTCATCCTTGATATAACAGAAAAAGAAGAGCGTGACAGACTGCGCCGCGAATTCTCTGCCAACGTGTCACACGAGCTCAAGACTCCGCTGACCTCCATCTCGGGGTTCGCCGAGATCATTCACAACGGACTTGTAAAGCAGGAGGATATCAAGAAGTTCACCGGTAATATCTATGATGAAGCAAAGCGTATGATTGCCCTGATCGATGATATCATCCGTCTGTCACAGCTCGATGAAAGTTCTTTTGTAGAAGAGATGAAAGATGTCGATCTGCAGTCCATTACCCGTGAGATCGTGGAACGCTTAAAGCCTGCTGCCGAAGCAAAACGCCTTCGCACGGAAGTATATACCGAGGCACTCCATGTACACGGCGTACCGCAGATCCTTGATGAGATGATCTATAATCTCTGTGAAAATGCCATTAAGTACAACAAGGATAGCGGCTCATTAAGTATAGAGCTTAAGAAAGCGGCAGAAGGTATCCTGTTTTCCGTTTCAGACACCGGCTGCGGCATACCATACGAGGATCAGGATCGTGTCTTTGAACGCTTTTACCGCGTTGATAAAAGTCATTCCAAGGAGATCGGCGGAACCGGTCTTGGTCTCTCCATCGTTAAGCATGCTGCCATCCTGCACAATGCAAAGATCACATTAAGCAGTGTTCCCGGCCATGGAACAAAGATCGAGGTCCTGTTTCCAGTAACTGCCTGACAGAGTTATTTGAAACAATGCCTGCTGTGATGCATACTGTGATACTTGCAGTAAAACTTACTGAGATACTAACCGCGGCACTTACTGAGATACTTGCAGCGATACTTGCTGCGATATTTACTGTAAAAGCAGCTGACCTGGACTTTCGATCCGGTCAGCTGCTTTTTTGTGACAGTTTCTTTTATATTACTATTTCTTCGGGATGCTAGCTTAAAACAAGGAATTGGCTAAAGTTTTACATTAACATTTTCTTTCAAAAGTATTTGTGTTATGATAATAGTAATATTGGTCTGCTTCATAAGCTGACCATTTCTACTGCAGCGGAGGTTACCCATGGGATTTTTCCAGGAATACAAAAAAGAAATGAAGAAAACGAAAGCACAGCCGAATGCACCTTTGTCATCAGCTTCTTTCAACAATAAGTCAACCGATGATGAAGACGATGCCATACAAGGCACCGTGCCTGCATTGAATACAGCAATGCCGGATACTATAGAAGTATATAATTCAGAGCAGGAGCTGGCAGCTATGCCAGAACCTGAGTTTATGAGAAATTCTGATCTGTTTATGAATTCTGACTTTATGATGAATTCTGACCTGTTTATGAATTCTGATTTTATGATGAATTCTGATCTGATTCTGGATCCTGAACCTGTAAAGGAGCCTGATTCCCTGACAGTGCCTGATTCCGTACAGGAAGAGGCTGCCGCTGTATCAGTGCAGCAAGTTGAATTGTCAGACGAAACTGATTTTGACCCGATCAAAGTTTCCACTCCTTCCAAACCCTGGCAGGATGGGAACTGCTGTTATATCTCAAAAGGAACACAGATTCTTGGGTCGATGACCAGTGAAGAGGATGTTATTATGGAAGGTACCCTGGAAGGTGACCTTACCTGCGACAAAGGGGTCACCATAAACGGCAGTATGCACGGCGATATCAATGCAGCTTCACTATGTGCAGGCGGCAAACGCCTGATCGGTTCTGTTTCCTGCACCGGTGATGTCAGGATCCAGACTGCATGTGTCATGATAGGCGATATTACTGCACAGTCATTTCACCTGGAAGGAGCTGTCCGAGGTAATGCAATTATTCAAGGTGCTGCCACAATGTCTTCCAGCTCAGTCTTTCAGGGCGACCTGCAGGCTGATTCACTGACGCAAAAGTATGGTTCTCTAGCAGAAGGACATTTTAAAATAGGTAAAAGTCCTGTCATAGACTGATATTCATGATAGAGTTATTCATCAGAGAAAGGAAAAACAGACAGGAGCAAAGCTATGACCGAGCATGATGTTAAAAAAACATTGCGTGAATTAAAAAAACTGGAACTGGTAGTACGTTACGGAATATCATATAACTTTATACAGAACAATCAGAATATTGACACTATTGACACCTTTCCCCTTGTCTGGCATGACTTTTTCCAGCTTGGCGGCAAGAATCGCGGCACACAAGCCAGCCCACGCTACCGTATGGCAGACCTGACGAAGCTGTCCCGCGATGAGCTTAAGCATGTCATTGATGAGTACTGGTTCTATGTTTATTATCAGATCTACTGCCGTTCAGGCAGACAGATGCTTGATATGCCCTCACCGGAGCTGCTCACCTACCTGGAGCTTCCGCTTACAGCGACCAATGATCAGGTCAAAAGACGTTTTCGTGAGCTTTGCAAGCTGTATCATCCGGATCAGGGCGGAAATGAAGCAAAATTCATTGAGCTCATGCACATGATGGAAGAACATCAGCAGAATCTGTAGGAAAGAAGGCCGCCTATGTCTCTAACATTTCTTGATATCATAAGTTTATTTGCCATTTATTCGTTTGCCGGCTGGTGTACTGAAGTAATTTATGCCACGATGAACACAGGAAAATTCGTTAATCGCGGCTTTTTAAATGGTCCGCTCTGCCCGATCTACGGATTTGGCGTTGTCATTGTTGTTCTTGTTCTTGATCCCCTGAAGGGCAGCCTGATACTTCTTTTTCTTGGTTCGGTGCTTCTGACGACCGCCCTTGAACTGATTACGGGTGCCGTTCTTGAAAAGTTCTTTATGCAGAAATGGTGGGATTACACCGATGAACACTATAATTTCAAAGGTTATATCTGCCTGAAGTTTTCCGTTTTGTGGGGTCTTGCCTGTGTATTTGTCATACTTCTCATACAGCCGGGTGTCATGCATCTGATCCGCTTACTGCCATATGTGCTCCATGTCATATTGCTGGCAGGCTTTTACCTGCTTGTCTTTACAGACCTTGTTATCACGCTTGTCTCCTTGTTAAAGCTGAAAAAACAGCTGACGCTCCTCAAGCAGATGGATGCATCTCTCGATCAGATCTCAGAACTGATCGGTTCCAGACTTTCCGATGGTACCATCAAATGGATGCAGGAATATAACAGGCTGCTGCTTCGCATAGACGAAGAATATGCAGGAAGAGTTCAGGAGCAAAAGGAACGTCTGCAGGATGAGCTTTTAAAGGTTCATGAAAAGACAGAACAGATCACTGAAAATTATGATGAAATTCTCTCTCAGCAAAAACAGCGTATATCTGAAAAGCAGCAAAAACTCATTCATGATTTTGAACTGCTGAAGGTGCGTTATGAAAATTCCGTCAAAAAGAAAAGCTTTGTGCATCTTCGTATCCGTCATGCATTTCCAAAGCTTAAGCTTCCGACCTTTGGCGAGATGTTAGAGCATCTTGAAGAAGTAAAGAGAAAAGACCAGTAGGATCATCGTATCTTTGGAAGGAGACATATGAAACAGACAATCCTAATCACCGGGGCATCCCGCGGAATCGGGAAAGAGATCGCACTCCGCTTTGCTTCGGAAAGTACGCATCTCATTCTGACCTGCGAAAAAAACACTGAATTGCTGCAGTCTGTTGCCAGGAGCTGTATCGAAAAAGGCGCTGCTTGTGACTGTTTTACCGGTTCTCTTTCTGATTACCCGACTGTTTCTGATGGTCTGTTCGGTATGATCCGTGAAAAAAAACTGATTCCTGACATCGTCATCAACAATGCCGGAATCAGTTATGTAGGTCTGCTTCAGCTCATGACGCCGCAGGAGTGGCATACCGTCATTGATGCAAATCTGTCGTCTGTTTTTTATTGCTGCCGTGAAGCAATCCCATTTATGCTGCAGGCCGGACAAGGTAAGATCATCAATATATCGTCCGTCTGGGGCGTACATGGTGCTTCCTGTGAAGCTGCATACAGTGCTTCCAAGGGTGGTGTAAATGCCTTTACCAAGGCACTTGCCAAAGAACTTGCACCCTCCAATATACAGGTCAATGCAATTGCCTTTGGTGTTATTGATACCGAGATGAATCATCATCTGGATGATCAGGAACGCAGTCAGCTTGCTGATGAGATTCCCGCAGGCAGATTCGCCGCACCGGAAGAAGCTGCAGATTTTGTCGTTCGAATTGCTCTTGCAGGTCCTTATCTGACAGGACAAGTCATCGGCTTCGACGGAGGGTTTTAAAAAAGATTCTCAAAACGTATGGAATTCACTTTTGCATATCCGTTCGATTCGGTGTGATAGGAGTTCATAGCAGCAAGTGCCACCTTTGCCCCTGTCCATACACATTCTCTGACAGGGATCGTTTCTCCGATATCAATAAAGTGCCTGTGATGTATCGTATTGACAGTATCACTGTTTCTAATCTCCATGACCGAATAAGCATATGACACTTTTTCATCCTTCACGGTCATCTTCAAAGCTATTTCAACAGAAACATCCTTTCCATTCATAGAGAGCTCAGAATCAATTCGTTCCATGATCTGCTGTTCTTCAAAGACTCTTTTAGGATTCTCTTTTGATTCCACTTCTCCTCTGACAAGACTGACCTCAAGACCGCTGGCCTCCTGTATGATGGCAAGGTATGAGTATGTGAGTCCAAGCATTCCAAAAGCAAACATATCACCTTTTTCAGCCGGAAATAATTCTACAATAGTAACACTTGTAAATTCAGGTGCCTGCGGAATCTGAGTCAATACATTCGGCATCAGCCACATGGTATTCTCATGATGAAAATGAGAATTTATGATATTCAGCTGCAGACAGTTCTCTTTGCATCGATACCATTCATTCTTCGGATTCGCCTGCCACTGCCATTGCAATCCAAGCTTGTTTGAGTTGAATTCGTCGTTCATAGCAATTCTGTAATGGCTTCCCTCTTCTGACTGTATCATTTTTTTCCATGAGGCGACCGGCTCACCTATGCCGTCTCCGTTCTGTTCAAGTCCGATAAAAGGCCAGTCCGCATGCCAGCACATCGGCTGCAGATGCAGGATTCTGCCAAATGCCCCCACATCCTGAAAATGAATAAATGCAAATTTATCTTTTGCGTACTCAACATATCCGCCCTGATGCGGTCCGTTGATCTCTGTATTTCCCTGATGCATGACAATTCTCGGTTCATACGGTCCGTAAATGCCCCGGGAGCGAAGAACCAGCTGCCAGCCAGGTTTTACACCGCCTGCCGGTGCAAAAATATAATAGTAACCGTTTCTCTTGTAAAGCTTTGGTCCCTCTACAGTAGGATTGCTCAGTTCTCCATCAAACACAATTGTACCATTGTCCAGCAGCTTCTTAGCGTCTGGTGTCATACGGCAGAGATTCAGCTTGCTTTTGATTCCGCATCTGCTGTTTGCAAAGGCATGGATCATATAAGCCTGACCATCCTCATCCCAGAAAGGACAGGGATCGATCCATCCGGCAGTTTCCTTAATACAGTGCAGCGGTGACCATTCACCGAAAGGATCTTTTGCTGTGGTTACAAAGATACCTTCGTCCGGAAGTGGGATGAATACATAAAAAGTTCCCTCGTGCACCCGTATTGCCGGTGCCCATGTTCCGCATCCGTGCTGCGGATGTGCATACCTGTCAAAAGGAAGCTCCCTGACACAATAATTGATCAGACGCCAGTTTATAAGATCCTTTGAATGAAGCACCGGAACCCCGGGGAGATACGTAAAGCTGGAGGCTACCATGAAGTAATCCTCGCCTTTCTTCACTATGTCAGGATCGCTGTAATCCGCATATAAAACAGGATTCCTGTACATTCCGTTTCCCAGATCTGATTTCCAGACCGACATATTGACCTCCATTTCTGCGTGTGAACATACGCCGCAATATAATTGTGCTGTTACTGTTGTTATTTCTGTTATTACTGTTATTACTGTTATTACTGTTGTTTCTACTTTTGTTTCTGCTGCTGTTTCTGCTGCTGTTGTTCTATATCGTGTAGAATTATTTCTCTTAAATTATTATAGTTGCTGCACGGGTCTTTTTCTTCATTTTACATCATATTTTATCTTTTTTCTTCTTGATCACATCATTTTACATTATTGTTATAAGTTTCTGAAACAAAAAATCAGCCAAAAATCTGATACTCAATATAATCTCGTATTCTGCCCCTCCAAGCATCCATAACTTGCATTCAGAACACAATATTCAATTTACTTTCACCCATAATGCTTCTAAAATCCATAGATTATATATAGCATTATGGGCAAATTTTAATAGTCTACCGCAGTAGTTTGATTTTAATAACCGCTTAATATATGACATTGTTTATATTGTTAAATCATATTTTAATTATATGAGGTTCAAATAGTCCTCTTTCGTAAATTACGTGTCAATTTGCTATAGCTGATATAGGGCTAATCGACCCTGGCATCAGCATAATATAACATTTTAATGCTCCGGTAATCTCCAGCCAATGTTTTTTGTCCGTTTTTTGTCCGCTTTTTCCTGTGTTTTACTCTTGTTCGAATTCTTTATGCCTGCTTGTACAGGCAATTACTCTTTTGCTCCTTCCAGAGACTCTACAAGGCTGATATAGAACTCCACAGTCTTTTTAAGCGTTTCTTTTGGAATTCGCTCATTATTACCGTGGATCATTCCCCTCTCTTCCTTGCTAAGCTCCATGGCAGAGAACCTGTATACCCTGTCAGAAATCAGACTGTAGTGACGTGAGTCGCTGCCTGCCATCATCAGATAAGGTGACACAATAACATTGCTCCAGGTTGCCCGAATACTTTTTTGCAGCAGTCTCCATGCTTCACAGTCTGTATCGGAGCAGGGTGACGGATTCTCTCCCCCGGTTGCAAGTGTCATCTTGATTTCATCATCCTGAATGATCTTTTCTATTTCTTTCTGAAAAGATTCTGTTGTGTCAGTTCCGATCAGTCTTGCATTGCCGCCAAGAGTTGGCTTGAAGGGAAGAACGTTGTAAGCGTCACTTCCAGACATCATGGTAAGTGCACAGGTCGTTCGCATCATTGCATTCAGCTCACCGCCTGATTTTTTACATATCATATCGAACAGCGGTGCAAAACACCAGAAGTTCGCAAACAGTATCTTATATGCAAAGCCAGAATGTCTGCCAAGCGTGTCGAACATCTCCCTGACCGGTTTTGTAAGCTGTCGTTTCATTGGATGAGCTTCAATTTTGACTGCTGCAGCTGCCAGTCTTCCGACCCCTGTATGTACCGGAGGTGTAGATGAATGTCCGCCCTTTGTGACCATTGACAGATCAAAGTTAACAGCGCCTTTTTCTGCTATTCCGATCAGTGCAGCTGGTGTGCTGACCCCCGGAAATACATTGCTTACGATGGCACCGCCTTCATCAACGACCATGTACGGTGTGATTCCTCTTTTTTTGAGTTCCGCAACGATAGCAGGAGCTGAAGAACCAAAGATTTCTTCGTCTCCGGAAAAAGAAAAGTATACATCCTTCTTTGGTACATATCCTTTGGAAATCAGCTCTTCGGCAGCTTCCAGTACTCCGCACAAGGTTCCCTTGGTATCCAGCGTACCTCTTCCCCAGAGGACATCATCACGGATCAGTCCGGAAAATGCATCTACCTCCCACTGGTCTGCTTTTACAGGCACAACATCATAATGTGCCATAAGTATCATAGGTTCTCTGCTGTCTTTTCCTTTCCATTGATACAGCAATCCCGTATTACCGATTCGTTCGCGGCTGCATGTTTTATGTACATTTGGATATAAGGTAATCAGCAGTTCCCGAAATTTTTCAAATTCGCTGGTATCAATCTTACTTGGTTCATAATAAGATATTGTTTTACATTGAATCATCTTTGACAGATTCTGCAATGCCCTGTCAGCATCGACCAAAGTGGATGTAGGTGCTTCCTTTGGCTCTTCCTTTGGTACAAAAAGCAGAGCCCTGACAACGATTATCAAAGTAAATATGAGCAGCAGCGCTGCAAGTACAATGGCTATTGTGTATCCCATGTTGTCTCCTTCCATACCTGTTCATCAGACCAGGTTCCAAATATCATAAATTCACGAGGCTTTGCTGCGTTTACTGCTTCATGAATGAACCAGCTAAACCAGTTTCTTTTTATACAGCACTCTGGCTGCTCCGATAGAAAGCAGTGCTCCAACCGGTACAAGTACCCCTACGGAACCTGCAAGCGAAGGAACAGCGATAAACAGAAGGACCATAAAGAGCAGCGGTGTCATTGCTACCTTCCAGTTCTTGCTGATATATACAACAGCCAGTCCTCCGAACAATGCCGGAAGGATGTTATCAAATGCCGGCTTCATCGTTTCTGAATTGAGAATCGGTGTCAGCTGAGCAAGCAGCAGTACACCGGCAGCTATGATGAGGGTCGTAACGATGGATGATGTCGCAACAGCTATGGTGGAGTAGATTTCTCCTTCTTCAGTTCCAGGCTTTGCTTTAGCAGTTTCCATCGCCGTAAGCGCACAGGGAACTTTCAGATTGGTAAGATTACCCGTTACAAAGGCAAGGTAAGATGCTCCTGTTCCAAGCATCGGGGTATAGGTCACTACTTCAATGGCTCCGACTGTCCAGTAAATCGGCGCAACGCCTAAAAGTCCTTTTAAGACCGGTGTGATGCCAGGCCATGCATTGTAATATATGCAGATAACGACCGGTACACAGAATATGATGAATGCTCCCGTCAGTATCCAGAATCTGCCGTAGCGATGGGATGCATCTTCATAACTTAGATTTTTGCTTTTCATATATGTTCTGCCTCCATGTGTAATATAGTAGTAAGCTGTCAGCCTGTGATCAGCGGTGTAATAAATACGGCAAATGCCATAGCTCCGAGCATACTGATCGGCAGTGCATAGTTCTCCAGCCACTTGATCTTGCATACTTTAACCAGGAATCCACAGATACCCATTAGAACAGCAGAACATAAAAGAACAAAAATCGGAATAAAGCCAGCCAGTCCTTCCCTGACATCAGAGAATACCATGCCGAGAAAAGCTGAGATCATGCCAAGGAACATGGCTGTAATAAAGAGCTCTCCCCACTTTTTATCTTTGTTCTTCATGGAAATAAGACCGCCCTGGATCTTCTTTAATAGAATCGGCACCAGAATAATACTTGGCATAATACCCAGTGTCATGACCCATGCAATGGCAGAATAGACTTTCGGATCCGTTATCATGTCAGAAAGCGATATTCCGAGTGCCTGTGCTGTCGATGTTGCAGCAGGCAATTCGTAGGTAATGGCTCCTATGACGCTTAAACGAATCCACGGAAGCGGTAGTCCCAGGAACTTTGATAAAGTGACAATACCCAGCAGAATTGAGATTGCCGGGGCGATGGTAAAGATTGCTGCGGAAATGATTGTTTTTCTGACTTGTCCCATATCCATACCGACAGCCTTAGCCCGGCGGTAGGATCTAATTAAAAAGAATGATGACTGTGCCAGTACGAATACTATGACTACAGCCGCAATTAAGTATAAAAAGCTGCTATTTGGATGAAACATGCATCCTTTCCCCCCTTCAGATTTCATGTAGTAATTGTAGCATATGCCCTATACGAACACAAGATAAGCTGACCTTACAAAGTACTTGTTTTGTATAATAAATTCCGTTTTTAATTGTCACCGTTTTTACATATACGGTTGACATTTCCTTATGTCTTTACTATACTCGTTACAGTATACGATCACTGACAGCGCATGAGAAACAGATCTTATCGCTGTCTTCTGCAGGAAGGTAACGATAACAATGATAAAAGATGAAGTGCTGGCCGCACTTGAAGCAAGAAAGGGTGAGGTAGTTTCCGGAGAACTGCTCGCATCAGAACTTTTTGTCAGCAGAAATGCTGTTTGGAAAGCAGTAAGTCAGCTCAGAAAGGAAGGATACCTGATTACAGCCTCAACAAAATCGGGTTATTGTCTGACAGAACAGAACGATATTCTGTCTGCACAAAGCATCATGAACTATCTTCCGCCTTTGACTGTTCCTATACAGGTAAAAGTATTTAAATCGCTCTCCTCCACGAATCTGACCCTGAAGCAGCTTGCGATTGAAGGTATGCCTGCCGGTACACTGATAGTAACAGAAGAACAGACAGGCGGAAAAGGAAGACTTGGTCGCTCATTTTACTCTCCTTCCGGAACCGGAATCTATATGAGCCTGCTGCTAAGACCTTCCATGCCGGCAAATGAATCTCTTCATATCACCACCGCTGCTGCAGTTGCAGTAGCAAATGCAATCGAAGAAGTAACAGGTCTTGATGCCAGAATCAAGTGGGTGAATGATATCTATATAGGAGAAAAAAAAGTATGCGGTATCCTGACAGAAGCCTCATTTGACATGGAAAGCAATCGTATCGAATATGCAATTCTTGGTATCGGTATTAATGTTCTGGCTCCAAAGGAAGGTTTTCCTGATGAGATAAAAGACATAGCAGCTGCACTTTATACACCTTCTGATGAGGCAGTAATACCATCTGACCTCAGAAGTCGTCTTACTGCAAAGATCGTTGAGAACTTTATCAGAGAATATCCTGTCCTCTCTGATAAAAAATATATGGAGGAATACAGACGGCGTTCTTTTCTGATTGGCCGCAAGGTATCCTTTCCCTTCCAGAACGAAACTCTTTATGGTCTGGTCGAAGATGTGGATGATGAGGCACGCCTGCTCATAAGGTTATCTGACCAGTCACTTTTCCCTCTGTCATCGGGTGAGGTCTCCGTTAAATTCAGATAAATGCGCAAAGTAAGCGCAGAATAAGCGCAGTACAAGCGCAGTACAAGCGACAAGTGCAGAATAAGAACAGTACAAGCGACAAGTGCAGCACAAGCTGCAAGCGCAGAATTAGCGCAGAAATGAGGATATAATGAAAACAAAAACAATGATTTCAACCAAAATGCTCGTGATGACAGCCATGTTCGCTGCCATTATCGCAGTTCTTTCCCAGCTGTCCATCCCTATGCCCAGCGGTGTTCCGATCACTCTGCAGACCTTTGCAGTTGCTCTGTGCGGTTATGTACTTGGCTGGTCCTACGGAACTGCTGCATGCGGAGTATACTTGCTGATCGGTGCCATCGGGCTCCCTGTGTTTGCTAACTTTTCCGGTGGTTTCAGTAAACTTGTCGGTGTGACCGGCGGCTTCTTATGGGGCTTTCTGATTATGACACTTCTTTGCGGAGTCAGCCTTGCAATTAAGAAAAGATGGCTCAGTATTCCTCTTGGTATCATAGGTCTCCTGCTTTGTCATCTGTCCGGAATCGCGCAGTTCACAGTGCTGACCGGCAACACCTTTCTGCAGTCTTCTCTGATCGTTTCAATTCCATATCTGATCAAAGACATTCTTTCAGTTGCAGCCGCATATCTGTTATCAGTTAAGCTTAGAAAGCTGCTGCAGAACTAGGCAAGTGACTGTTTGCACGAAACAAGTGTCTGTTTGCACGAAACAAGTGTCTGTTTGCACAAAGTAAATGACTCATTGCTTCAATTTCAATAAATAAGAGGTTCTAATTCACACACAATTTATGCTGAAAATATCAGAAACAAGATAACTCGCTGCGCTCAGACAGATCTTGTTTCTGATATAGCATAAAATGTGTAAGAATAAGAACCTCTAATTTATTTCCATAGGCGCATTCGTTCATTTATCTTTGTGCAAACTGGCACGCCCATAGCAGGTATAAGATTTTGTTATCCACATCATCTCATGAGAGTTTTTTCATCTCATGAGAGTTTTTTCATCTCATGAGAGTTTTTTCATCTCATGAGAGTTTTTTCATCTCATGCCTTTATCATATGGGATACCGGAAGCCTTCGGTGCCTGAGATTTCTTTGATGTAAAGGTAAGTACGATCAAGGTTGCAATATAAGGAACCATCTTATAAAAGTAGCTTGGGATATGCATGGATGCCAGGAACGGAATACCAGAGTAAGCAGCTGCAATGGTATTCATAAAGCCGAAGAATAACGCTGCCGTCAGAATTCTAGCTGGCTTCCACTGACCAAAGATCAGTACTGCCAGAGCAAGGAAACCGTAACCGGATACCGTCGCATTAAAGTTTGTAGAGATTGGCAGGATGAACACCAGACCGCCAATTCCGCCAAGCATACCAGATATCATAACACCTGAATACCGGATCTTATAAACATTGATGCCTAAAGAATCTGCCGCCTGTGGATGCTCACCGCAGGCTCTCAGACGTAATCCGAAACGAGTCTTATATAATACAAAAGCACTGATGATCAAAATGGCAAAACCTATATAAGTAGTCAGATAAACATTGGAGAAGAACAGCTTTCCGATGAATGGTATGCTGCTGAGTCCGGGTACTTTGACAATACGGAAGGTATTCTCAAAGTCGATCTGCTGTACATGATTTGCCTGAACCTGGCGAGCGACAAAGATTGCAAATGCAGGAGCAAACATATTCAGGGCAGTACCGCTGATTGTCTGATCCGCTTTCATATTAATGGAGGCAAATGCATGAAGCATGGAAAACAGCATGCCTGTTGCACCGGCAACGATAATGGCTAACAAAAGCTGCAGTTGTCCGCTCATAAAGCCTTCTGTAAACTTGACAAACAGAATGCTGGTAAAAGCGCCCATGGTCATAATACCTTCCAGTGCAATGTTAACAACACCGCTTCGCTCTGAGAACATACCGCCAAGTGCAACGATCAATAAAGGTATGGTAAAAAGCATCGTCTGCTGTACAAGAAAGTAAACTGTATTCATTATACGCTTCCTCCTTTCGACTCATCATTACCAGCTTTACCGGCACCTGCAATACTGTTACCAGTGCTGCCATTACCAGCTTTACCAGCACCAATACTGTTACTGGTGCTGCCGCTGACTCCCATGCTGCCAGCCGCTGCTTCTGCTTTCTCCTTTTTATAGCTCAGGTAGCGTTTGATAGCTCCACGGACAAACAGTGAAAATGCACTGAAATAGATAATTACAGCAATAATGATATCAA
This sequence comes from Clostridia bacterium, assembly GCA_003252135.1. Lineage (GTDB taxonomy): Bacteria > Bacillota > Clostridia > Lachnospirales > Lachnospiraceae > SZUA-448. The sequence continues at coordinate 9,661 of QKDK01000135.1, read as the reverse complement.
TGATCTCTTTGGAAAACTCATAAAGCTGCAGGTAAAATCCGCCCTGTTTGATGTAAGCAATAAAAAGTGCTGCAAATAAAATACCAAGCGGTGTGGATAGTCCAAGCAATGCAACGGAGATGCCGTCGAATCCTTCGCTGGCAAGTACGTCAACAACTTCTATATGTTTCCCAAGGCTTCCAAGGAACAGCAGCCCGCCGCCAAGACCGGCAAGCGCTCCTGCGATCGTCATAGAGAGTGTAATGCTCTTTTTCTCATTGATTCCGGCATACTTGCTGGCATTCCGGTTAAATCCGACCGCTCTGAGTTCAAAACCAAAAGTCGTTTTGTTCAAGATAACATGCATGAGAATAGCAACCAGCACAGCTATGATAAAACCGGCATTCACTGCAGAGCCTGCAAATATCTTGTCCATCCCAAATTTGGGGATAACAGCGGTATCCGAGATCTGTGCGGAACTGTTCGTCAGCTGGTTATACAGAATCGGTACATTACTGACCGTGTAATTTACAAGGTACATACCGATATAGTTCATCATGATGGAGGAAATAACCTCATGCACATTTAAAAATGCTTTCAGCAGACCAGGAAGCAATGCCCATAGTGCTCCTGCGACCACTGCAGCAAGCAGACCGACGATCCACTGCGCACTTCCAAGGAAGGAACAGCTCGTTCCCACTATGACCGCAGCGAAAGCACCCATGGTGAACTGTCCGGTCGCTCCGATATTGAAAAGACCGGTCTTAAACGCAAAACCGACCGCTAGACCAGTACAGATAATCGGTGTTGCATAATAAAATGTCATACCGATGCTCTTTAATCCTTCGCTCCATGCACCGAACATAATCATAAAAAATCCGGATACTGCCTGCCCCGGGTTTGCAACCAGCAAGATGATCAATCCTGTTAAAAGGCCGAGAATGATTGCAAATAAAGATGCGGTAAACCCAGAGGATAATATCTTTGTGAACCATCTAGAGAAGAAACAAGTCTTTTGATTCTGTGCATCAGTCACACTTTTTGTATTCTTGTCAGTCTTCATGATGCCCTCCCCTCTTTGAGCCTGCCATATAAAGCCCAAGTTCCTTTATTTCTACGACCTTTGGATCAAGCTCGCCTACGATTTCCCCTTCATACATAACAAGTATCCTGTCACTGACATTCATAACTTCATCCAGTTCAAAGGATACCAGAAGGACACCACAGCCCTCATCTCTGCCCTTTACGAGCTGCTTGTGAATAAATTCAATGGCACCTACGTCAAGACCTCGGGTCGGCTGTACAGCGATCAGAAGATCTGGTCTTCTTGATAATTCCCTTGCAATGATAGCCTTCTGCTGGTTTCCGCCTGACATGCTTCGTGCAGGTGTTACTGAACCCTGACCGCTTCTGATATCGTACTCCTCGATCAGTTCATCCGCATGCTTTGTTATCTTTTCTCTTTGCAGAATACCGTGCTTTTGAAACTCCGGTTCGAAATATTCCTGAAGAACAAGGTTGTCTTCCAGTGTATAATCAAGCACCAGACCAAATTTATGGCGGTCTTCCGGTATATGAGATAATCCGTGCGTGTTCTTATATCTTATGTTCTTTTTTGTTACTTCTTCTTTATTAATGAATATCTGTCCGCCAGAAAGACTGGATAACCCGGTCAAAGCCTGTACAAGCTCTGACTGTCCGTTGCCGTCGATTCCTGCAATGCTTACGATTTCACCCTTGTGAACAGAAAAACTTACATCATTTACAAGACGCTTTGTATGACCTTCACGTTTTGATTCAACGATCAGGTTTTTAACTTCGAGTACAGTTTCTTTTGGTTTTGCATCTTCCTTGGCTACCGTAAAGTTCACCTTTCTGCCTACCATCATCTCAGACATGACTTCTTTATCAGCATCTTCCACATCAACCGTACCTATATATTTTCCTCGGCGCAAAACAGAACACCTGTCTGCGACCGCTTTGATCTCATTCAGTTTATGCGTTATAAAAAGAATGGATTTCCCTTCCTTTACAAGATCACGCATAATATTCATCAATTCGTCAATTTCCTGTGGTGTCAGAACTGCAGTCGGTTCATCCAGAATCAGAATCTCATTATCCCGGTATAACATCTTCAGTATTTCGACACGCTGCTGCATACCGACAGTTATATCAGATATTAGTGCATCCGGTTCTACGAACAGCTTGTACTTCTGGCTCAATTCAACTATTTTTTTCCTGGCAGCTTCTGTTTTAACAACACCGTGCTTTACTTCCTCAACACCCAGAATAATATTCTGCAGTACGGTAAAATTATGTACCAGCTTAAAATGCTGATGAACCATACCGATACCAAGAGCATTGGCATCTGTTGGTCCATTGATTGCTACTTCTTTCCCTTTGACCTTAATGATTCCTTTTTCAGGCTGGTAAAGACCAAAAAGTACACTCATAAGTGTTGACTTCCCTGCCCCGTTCTCTCCCAGCAGCGCATGAATCTCGCCCTTTTTGACCTGAAGCGTTATATCGTCGTTGGCAATGATTCCCGGGAATTCTTTTGTGATTCCAAGCATTTCTATGATATAATCCATCAACGCTTCCCCCTTACTTCTACTTAAGAAGGGGCGCCTCAATTCCTTCGGGGAATCGAGACACCCCAGATTTCTTACTGTGGTTTATCAGTCACCAGGCTTTCCATATGAGTTTCGCCAGGTACCTGACTGTCCCATGTAGTATCTTATTGATTACTCAATAAAATCAACAGTTACATATTCAAGTGTAAGTCCTGTTACTTCATCAGCTGCAGAATCGTTAACCGGTGCATAAGTTCCGTTTACAAGATTAGCATATGCTGCATCGTAGTCAGCCTGAGTAAATGTTGTGAATTTTGATGAATCCATAGGAAGACCAACACCATCAACGGTAACGTCAAGAGTAACGCTCTGTCCGCCTGGGAATGTTCCTGCATAGTAATCTGTTAAAGCATCATATACAGAGATAGAAAGCATCTTCATAGCTGATGTGATAACTGTTGTTGATTCAGAAGACTGGTCAACGTCAACACCGATAACTTTCATTCCGTCTTTTTCAGCAGCTGCCATTACAGAGTTACCAACTGCACCACCGCAGCCAAAGATAACTTCTGTTCCGCTCTGATACCATGCAGAAGACATAGTCTCGATTGCAGGATCTGCAACAAATGCGCCTGTATAGTGATACTTAAGTTCGATAGAACCAGCAGCAAGACCAAGTTCTTTTGCAGCCTGCTCAGCACCCTGAGCAAAACCGTAACCAAAACGCTTAACTGCAGGAACAGCCATACCGCCCATGAAACCAAGCTTTGTCATACCATCTTTAACTGCTGCATAACCTGCAAGGAAACCAGCCTGCTGTTCAGCGTAGAAGATAGAATATACATTATCTTTAATTTCATAAACTGTATAGTCTTCTGTATGTGGTGTTCCGTCAAGAAGAACAAATTTTACATCCGGATATTTTGTCTGGCATTCATAAACTGCAGGCTCAAATTTGTATCCAGGACAAACAACGACTTTTGCACCGCCTGTGATAGCAAGACCGATGGTATCAACATAAGATGCTGTGTCAGCTGCTGCGGGCTGATAATACTTATAAGTGATCTTGTTCTCGTCTGCGTACTGCTTAAGTCCTTCCCACGCTCCCTGATTGAAAGACTTGTCATTGATGGTACCAAGGTCGGTTACCAGTGCAAGTTCATATGTTTCTTTTCCACAGCCTGTGAACATAGCTGCTGCCATTACTAAGATCAAAAGTAATGAAACGATTTTTTTCATAATTTTCCCTCCTACTATTTACTGTGTTTTCAACAATAATAATTTCACAAACTTCCCAGAATACCAGATCTACCCCAGATTTTTCGGTGTAAAGCTCATCGGCAGCAGCTCTGCCAGGTTATATACCCAGTAGTCATCTTCTGACCTTGCCAAAATAATGAAAAAGCGTTCCGGTATGCAGAATTCCGCCATGACCTGACGGCATACACCACAAGGTGGTGTAAAATCGGTAACGATTCCATCTTTCCCGCCAACAATGGCTATTGCAGTGAAATCTTTGACTCCTTCACTGACAGCCTTGAAAAATGCTGTTCTTTCCGCGCATATGGTCGGAGTAAAAGTTGCGTTCTCGATATTGCAGCCCGTGTACACTTTCTTATTCTTTGCAAGAAGTGCCGCACCTACTTTAAAACCGGAATAAGGAGTATAAGAAAAATGCAGCATGTCAAAAGCTTCTTTGATCAGCTTTCTGCAGGTGAGATCATTGATCACTTCATCTGTCGGCAGCTTTTTTGCTCCGGAGCAGATCAACTCTGCGGTTGTTCTGCAGGCAGGCAAAGACCGGTGCAGAACAGATGTGGTCTGTTCCAGATCGGCAGCTTCTGGTTTCTTGGACGAATCCTTAGCCATAATAGATGCACCTCCCTTTTTCGTATTCCTTTTTCATTATATCCAATTACTTTCAATTATTCAACCTATTTATGAAGCACCATATCACAATTTTGTAATATATTTTCATATTCTTCTTTACCTTTTTGTACAATTTATTCCACTAATATATCAGTTAATTTCCTTATTTAAGAAGCATTTCAATGTGACGGTATGCTTTTTTCTGCTTATTTACTTTTCCTGTTTCAGATTTGTAACTTTTACAAATGCACTATGCACATAATCTCCAAGAAAGATGAATATTCACCTGGATTTTTCTCCTTTTTTACAAATACAGCAGCGCCATGATCGCAGAACAAACCTTGCCATTTCTTCATTTCCCAGTTATAATATTTTCAGCTTAATGAAATCGCAGGGTCCTTACCAGAATCCTGCATGAAATGAGGATATCTATGATCGTTGCATGCAATAATATATCAAAAAGCTTTGGAACCGATGTAATTCTCCAGGGAATTACCTTTCATATCAATGACAAAGAAAAAGCAGGCATTGTCGGTATCAACGGAGCCGGAAAGTCCACGCTTTTAAAGATAATCATCGGAGAGATGGCAGCTGATTCAGGAGAAGTGACCTTTGCAAAAGGATCTACCTCCGGCTATCTTTCACAGCACCAGGATCTGGCTTCCGACAACACCGTATATGATGAGCTGCTTTCTGTAAAAGCGGAACTGATACAGATGGAAGAGACCATCCGCAGTCTGGAGCATGCCATGAAGCATGTGCAGGGTGAGGAACTAGAACAAATGCTGACCGCTTATACAAGGCTCACACATGAATTCGAATCCCAGAATGGCTATGCTTATAAAAGTGAGTTGGCAGGTGTTTTAAAGGGGCTTGGGTTCTTGGATGAGGATTTTAAAAAGACCGTCACGACCTTATCCGGAGGTCAGAAGACTCGTCTTGCTCTTGGCAAGCTGCTCCTTAGCTCGCCCGATATTATCTTTCTCGATGAACCGACCAATCACCTTGATATGAACTCGATAGCCTGGCTCGAGACTTACCTTCTGAACTATAAAGGGGCCGTGGTCATTGTGGCACATGACCGCTATTTTATGGATAAAGTGGTAACAAAGATCGTAGAGATCGATCAGACAAGAGCCAATGTGTTTGAAGGTAATTACTCTTCCTATGCCGAAAAAAAGGCACAGATGCGTGAAATTGAGATGCACCACTATCTTAACCAGCAGCAGGAAATCAAGCATCAGGAGGAGGTCATAGCTAAGCTCCGTTCCTTCAACCGTGAAAAATCCATCAAGCGCGCCGAAAGCCGTGAAAAGATGCTGAACAAGATCGAACGTGCTGACAGGCCGACAGAAGCAAATGCAGAGATGAATATCCGCCTGGAGCCCAGGGTCTTAAGCGGCAATGATGTGCTGACAGTTAAGGGTCTTGGCAAAGCATATGGTCCAAAAAGACTGTTTGACTCTATCTCATTCGAGGTAAAACGCGGTGAAAGAATCGCTGTTATCGGTGCGAACGGCACCGGGAAAACGACCCTTTTAAAACTCCTGACCAGAGAGCTTTCTGCTGATACAGGCGAATTTATATTTGGTGCAAAGGTCTGCGTCGGTTATTACGATCAGGAACATCAGGTGCTGCATCCTGAAAAGACTATCTTTGAGGAGATCCAGGATACATATCCGGAGATGAACAATACAAAGGTGCGCAACACACTGGCTGCCTTTCTGTTCACAGGAGACGATGTATTCAAGCAGGTCAGAGAGCTGTCCGGCGGTGAACGCGGCCGAGTATCTCTGGCAAAGCTCATGCTGTCAGAATCGAATTTTCTTATCCTTGATGAGCCGACCAATCACCTTGATATCATATCGAAGGAAATCCTTGAAAAAGCCTTGAATTCCTATGAAGGTACTGTACTTTTTGTTTCACATGACAGATATTTTATCAATAAGACTGCTACCAGAATTCTGGATCTTACACATCTTACCTTTGTTGATTATCGGGGCAATTATGATTTTTATCTGGAAAAGAAAGCGCAGACGGAAGCACTCTACTTCCCTGCAGAAAGCTTAGATGCATTGAAAGCAGCCGAACAGACCGCAGTGAAGACTGACTGGCAGCAGCAAAAGGAGGAACAGGCACGTCTCCGTAAAAAGCAGAATGAGCTTAAAAAAACAGAGGATGAGATCCACCTGCTGGAAAAAGAGAACAGTGACATTGATGATATGCTGACAAAAGAAGCTGTTTTTTCAAATCCTACAGAACTGCTAAAGCTCAACAAAAGAAAAACTGTCATTGAAGAAAGGCTGTTAGAACTTATGGAGATTTGGGAGACGCTGGCAGACTAAAATTGCTGTATGACATAAAAGGAGCAAAATGCAACCATTTGGTTACGCTTTGCTCCTTTTTTAGAGATACTCTTTCTTTTGTGACATTGTACTTGCAAGTCTGAACTTTACAGCCCTCTTGTGGTATGTGAGAAGATCGTCTGTATGATGTGCTCATGTGCCAGTCGTTCTGCTTCATCGGCATTTTTATTGCGAATCGCTTCCACGATTACTTTATGCTCTTGGTTCGACATCTTTGCACGTTCAAAATCACTGAGCGATTTCTTGCGCACGCGCTGTACATACTGGTGAAAATCAGTCAGCACATGATCCAGGATCCTGCTGCTCGATGCCTTATAGATTGCTTCATGGAACTTACTGTCCAGTTCAACGATCTGCTCAGCATTCTTCTTCTGAATATGGTAATCCGTCAGATATATGATTTCTTCCAGCTCATTCAATGCCTCTTCTGTCATATTCTCACAGGCCCATCTGGCACTGACACCTTCCAGATATGAACGTATCACATATATATCCTGTATATCTTTTTCAGTAATTCCATTGACGAAGGCTCCCCTGTTCGGAATGATCTTTACCAGCCCTTCGAGTTCTAGCTGCCTTAATGCTTCACGAACCGGGGTTCGGCTCACGCCGAGATCTGTTGCTATGGTGTTTTCTTTCATTTCTTCATTGTTCGCGTATTTTCCTACTAAAATGTCTGTACGTAACCGCTGAAACACGCGCCCGGTCAGTGAGTACTTATCTGACTCTTTGTGAAGCTCATTTGCTTCCATACAAATTCCTCCGCTGCAATCCTTAGATTTCTGGGAACAGTATATCACATTCCGGTGAAAATTTCTTTATCATTTCAAATAATTCTTTATCAGTCATAACAGTAACTCTTCCGCCGTCGTATTCCAGATCGACTGCATCTTTCATCTTTACAACAAGTGCATGGCTCTTGTTCAGTGCTTTGTCCTCTGTCAGACGGTAGGTCGTGTTGATCCAGTGTGCAATACCTGCCAGACCGGAAGTGTTGGATACAGATACGATCGGCGGACGGTTGAGGAACTTGCCGGTATCAAATATATTGTAAATCTCCTCGTTCTTCAATAATCCGTCTGCATGAATACCTGCACGGGTTACGTTAAAGGACTTTCCGACGAACGGAGTTCTCTCCGGTACAATATAATCGAGTTCTTTTTCATAGTATTCTGCAAGTTCTGTGATCACAGTCGTGTCCATGCCGTCCAGTGTTCCGCGCATCTGTGCATATTCAAAGACCATCGCTTCGAGAGGTGTATTACCGGTGCGCTCACCGATACCAAAAAGGCTGGTGTTAACAGCACATGCACCATATAACCAGGCTGCTGTCGAGTTATTCACCGCACGATAAAAATCATTGTGTCCATGCCATTCAAGAAGCTCTGAGGTAACTCCGCCATGGTTCATAATACCGTAAATAATGCCTGGTACGGAGCGGGGGATAACCGCACCCGGGAAATTCACGCCGTATCCCATGGTGTCGCAGGCACGGATCTTTACCGGTATGCCGTACTGCTCGCCGAGTTTTGTCAGTTCGAGGCAGAACGGAATTACAAAGCCATAGATATCGGAACGTGTGATGTCTTCCAGATGACATCTTGGTGCCACACCTGTTTCAAGACATTCCTTTACCACATTCAGGTAATGTTCCATTGCTTCTTTTCTTGTCATTTTCATTTTATAGAAAATATGGAAATCCGAGCAGCTTACAAGGATTCCTGTCTCTTTCAGCCCGATTTCCTTCACAAGCTCAAAGTCTTTTTTGCTGGCACGGATCCAGGAGGTAACTTCAGGGAACTTGTAACCTCTCTCCATACATTTGTATACCGCATCGCGGTCTTTCTTGCTGTATAAAAAGAATTCGCTCTGGCGGATGATTCCTTTTGGTCCGCCGAGTCTGTGCAGATAATCATATATCGTTACGATCTGTTCCGCTGTGTACGGTGCTCTGGACTGCTGTCCGTCACGGAAAGTGGTATCGGTGATCCAGATTTCTGAAGGCATATTATGGGGAACGATCCTGTCATTGAATGCTATCTTCGGAATCTCATCATAAGGGAATAGATTACGAAATACATTCGGCTCGTTCACATCAACAAGAGGGTAAATGTGCTCCTCTAACGAGAGCAGGTTGTTGTGGTCATTCATACGTACTTTTCTGTTATCCATAGGTATCCTCCAATTCTTCTGCACCTGCCAGTCAGCCTGGTCCTACATAAAATATTATGTGTTTCGATGCCAGTATTACATTTTTTTATTATTCTTGTATGATTGTATACAATTATCCAAGTCGTGTCAACTATTATTTTTATTAATAAGAAAAGAGCTTTCACATGATGATTTGTGTGAAAGCTCTCTGCGCTTAGTCCTTTTTAAATTTTTCAAGCCTTTGCTGTACTGTCTTGTTGTAATTCTCGACCTTTCTGATATACGTTTCAGACATGTAGGCTGAACGAAGCAGAAAATCTGCCGTCGCAAGATTATTTGCAATCGGAATATCATAAACAACTGCAATACGAAGCAGCGCTTTAACATCAGGGTCATGCGGCTGTGCTTCAAGCGGATCCCATAAGAAAACAACAAAGTCTACACGTCCCTCAACGATTCTTGCTCCGATCTGCTGATCGCCGCCGAGTGGTCCGGAGTTATATGCTGTTACAGGAAGTCCTGTTCTTTCTGCGATCAATCTTGCTGTTGTTCCTGTACCACACAGAAAATGATTCTTTAATATGTCCTGATTTCTTTCTGCCCAGTCGGCAAGCTCCTGTTTTTTCCCATCATGTGCAATCAGGGCAATGTGTTTTGTTTTTTCCATGGTGAAATAAATAAAGTCATCCTGCAGCATAAATGCTCCTCCTTGTTTTAGCAGGT
>QKDK01000184.1 GCA_003252135.1 Clostridia bacterium | reverse complement strand
AGCCAGAAGCTGTTTTTATTACAATATTCTAAAAAATGATGATCTGTGTAAATATTACTTGCAGTAAAAGCTTTACGAAGAAGTTTAAATCGATTGATATAGATTTTATAATATTCTATATAGTTTATATGCGAAATGAAGTCTGTTGCATCGCAATCAGCCTTTGTAAGCCAGCCGCGTAAAATCAGATCCTGTAAATCTATGAAATATGGATTTCCGGCAAATGTAGAAAACGACTGATAGGGTGAATCTCCGCAGCCGGTAGGGCCAAGAGGCAGAATCTGCCAGTAACTTTGACCTGAGGCTTTCAGGCAGTCAATAAAATCATAGGCTTCATACGAGAAACAACCAATGCCATATTCAGACGGCAGACTGGAAACAGGTAATAATATTCCGCTGGCTCTTTTCATGATATCCTCCATTCTGCTGTAGTCTCCTTAAAGACCAGCATAAAACTGAATGAAACACAAACTTACATAGTAACTATAGTATCGTTCATATTGAATAAAAAATCAAGTTTTCATATATTCTTTCCAAGAAGCGCTTTGAGCTGATCCATATGATGCTTACTTTTGGGTCCAATGATACAGACACTAAATCTGTCAGTCGAAAGGTACTTTTCTGCAAACTCTCTGACTTCTTCTTTGGTGATTTTTTTAATGATGTCAGCCATATCCTCTACAGAAATTAATTTCCCATAAAGCAGCAGGGATTTTGCCTGATTATTCATTTTGTTCTTTGCGCTTTCATTCCCCATGATCAATTCGGCAATCAATTGATTCTTATGTATGCGAAGTTCTTCATCGGTAATTCCATCTTTTATCAGAGTATTGATTATCTCAAATATTTTCTTTACAGCAACAACAGACTGGTTGGGATTAACTGTCAGATCTATCTGAAACAGTCCGGTATTCTCATATCCGCAGGTATATGAATCAATGGAATATGCAAGCCCCATCTCTTCCCGTATGATCTGAAAAAGCCTCGCATTATTGCTCCCGCCAAGTATTGAGTTTACCACAGTTGCAGTATAGTTTTCTTCAGACTGTATTGAAACTGAATCATATGCAATATTAATATGATACTGTTCAATATCTTTTTTCTGGTAAGTAAAAACAGGCTGAAAAGTTGGCGGCACCAGAATATTTCGTGATGATACATTGTTATTTGTTTCTCCAAAGGCCTTCTCGATATCATCTTTTATGGAGGCAGGAAGCTTACCTGCAACAGAAAGAAGCATATTCTCCGGAACATAGTATGTACCGATAAATTCTCTCAGCTGACCTGAAGTTATATTCTTCACTGTTTCACGGCTTCCTGATATATAAAAGGCAAGAGGATTAGGATACCAGGTCTCATATTGAACCTTTTCATGAACCAGATCATCCGGTGAATCGAAATACATGTCGATCTCATCCATAATAATTGCTTTTTCACGCTCCAGCAGTTCTTTGTCAAACTCAGAATGATGCAGCATATCTCCGAGCAGATCTATAAAGACAGGGAGATATTCTGTCAGAGTTGTTCCGTAATAAGAGGTATATTCCTTGCTGGTATAAGCATTCACATCATCTCCTATTTCTGCAATTATCTTAGAAATCTCCTTCATGTCACGTCTGCTGGTTCCCTTGAACAACATATGCTCTATAACATGCGAGATGCCATTGTTCTCTGTATTCTCATTTCGTGAACCGACATGTACATAAAGTCCCAGAGAAGCGGTTTTAAAATGTTCCTGATGATCGAGTAATACACGCAGTCCGTTAGACAGGGAATATAGTTCTGTCATTTTATCTCCTTACCTTAGATAAAGCTGCTACAGAATGATACTCACGTCATGCTGCAGCAGCTTATTCAAACATTTAAAATTTATGTGACTTTTATTGTTCCTTATAATCCTTAATGCTGAAGCTGATTCTTCCCATTTTATCTTTGCCAAGACATACGACCTTAACAACATCACCAAGTGTCAGGACATCTTCAACATGATCGATACGTTCCTTGGATATCTTGGAAATATGAACCATTCCTTCTTTACCCGGAGCAAACTCAAGAAATGCTCCAAATTCTTTAATGCTGATGACTTTGCCTTCAAATACCTGTCCTGTTTCGAATTCGGTTACGATCGTTTTGATCATCTTGATTGCAGTTTCCATCATCACTGGTTCTGTACCGCAAACGGAAACTGAACCGTCATCTGTAATGTCAATCTTAACACCTGTCTGTTCAATAATAGCATTGATGGTCTTGCCTCTCTGTCCGACAACATCGCCAATCTTTGCAGGATCGATCTGAATCTGCACGATCTTAGGTGCATACTTTCCGACTTCATCTCTTGCCTTGCTGATTACCGGCGACATAACCTCATCAAGAATATAGGTTCTTGCAATTTTTGTATTTGCTATTGCTTCTTCTATGATCTGTCTTGTAAGACCATGAATCTTAATATCCATCTGGATCGCTGTAATGCCCTGATGTGTTCCGGCTACCTTAAAGTCCATATCGCCGAAGAAATCTTCAAGCCCCTGAATATCTGTAAGTACAAGGTAATCTTCATCTGTCTCACCTGTTACAAGTCCGCATGAAATACCAGCGACCGGTTTTTTGATCGGTACACCGGCAGCCATCAGAGAAAGTGAGGAAGCGCAGATACTTGCCTGTGAAGTGGATCCATTAGATTCCATTGTCTCCGATACGGTACGAATGGCATACGGAAACTCAGCTTCTGTAGGCAGAACAGGAACAAGAGCACGTTCAGCCAATGCTCCATGACCGATCTCACGGCGTCCCGGGCCTCTAGAAGGCTTGGTCTCACCTACAGAATAGGATGGGAAATTATAATGATGCATATAACGCTTTGATGTTTCAAATTCATCCAGACCATCCAGTTTCTGTGCCTCTGACAAAGGAGCAAGTGTTGTTACTGTCAGAATCTGTGTCTGCCCTCTGGTAAACATACCCGAGCCATGTACACGTGGAAGCAGATCTACTTCAGCTGCAAGTCTGCGAATCTCATCGATCTTTCTTCCGTCAGGTCTCTTGTGATCCTTTAAGATCATCTTGCGTACTGTCTTTTTCTGATACTGATAAACAGCTTCATCAAGAACTGCAAGCCACTCATCTTTATCAGCAAAGCTTTCTGTTAATTTATCCTTAATAACACGGATGTTCTCTTCACGAACCTGCTTAACATCTGTAAATACAGCTTCTTCCATCTGTGCAGGTGTTACGATCTCCTTCATTGCTGCAAAAAGCTCTTCAGGAACAGCGCAGCTGGTATAAGTATGCTTTTCTTTGCCGCATTCAGCTACAATGGTATCTATAAAAGCAATGACCTGTCCATTCACTTCATGTGCTTTAAAGATTGCTTCGATCATCTTTGCTTCCGGTACTTCATTAGCACCAGCTTCGATCATGATGACCTTATCTCTTGTAGATGCAACTGTAAGCTGAAGATCAGAAACAGCACGCTGACTGGCATTCGGATTAACAACAAACTCACCGTTGATCATACCGATCTGTGTTGTTGCGGTAGGTCCGTCAAACGGAATATCAGAGATAGCAGTACAGATCGCAGAGCCAAGCATGGCAGTAAGCTCCGGACTGCAGTCAGGATCAACACTCATGACCAGATTGTTAAGTGTAACATCATTTCTGTAATCTTTTGGGAATAAAGGACGCATAGGACGGTCAATTACACGTGAGGTAAGTATTGCATTCTCACTTGCTTTGCCTTCACGACGAATAAAACCACCAGGAATTTTACCGACAGAATATAACTTTTCTTCATATTCCACACTGAGAGGAAAGAAATCTATTCCTTCTCTTGGCTTCTCAGAAGCAGTAACCGTTGATAAGACTACAGTATCACCATAATGCATGAATGCTGCGCCATTTGCCTGTGCTGCTACTCTTCCCACATCAACGGAAAGTGTACGGCCAGCCAGATCCATAGAAAAACTTTTGTACATAATTTTCTCCTTATAATAAAAATATTGGTACACAGGCTTCCGAAACAACTGAAAAAAACAAAATCTTTTCATGAATTTTACTCTTTTCAGAAGTCTCGGGGAAATACCTGCGTTACATGTAATGGGGACTTAACTTTACAAGAAGCCCCATCTATAAGATTATAGCACTTAAAAAAATAAAATGCAAGCTTTACGGGCGAATCAGAAAGAACCCCTGCAGTGAGCGAAATCCTTCTGCAGAGGTTCCATTTATACATGATTCTAATCTTTATTATTAAGTCAGTTTCTGCGAAAAGCCTGCTCGCAGTATACACAACGGTATACACCATTTTCATGGTCAGTCAGTCTGAATTTATGAACAAGTTCCTGTTCAATGGAAGTAATGCATCTTGGATTCTTACAGCGAATGATACCGGTGACTGTTTCAGGAAGACGAAGATGTCTCTTTTCAACAATACGGTCTTCTTCAATAATATTGACTGTAATATTAGGATCCATGACTGCCAGCATGTCAAGATCAACAAGCAGCGGACCTTCGATTTTAATAATATCTTTTTTGCCCATTTTATTGCTTTTGGCATTTTTTATTATGGCAACACATACATCTGCTCTGTCAAGCTGAAGATATTCATAAATTTTCATTGCGCCGCCGACTGTGATATGATCAATGACAACACCCTGATTCAAACCACCTATATTCAACATATCTGTCTCCTCCAATTCTTATGCAAGTTCCAGCATTTTCAGTATCAGTGCCATTCTTACATAGACACCATATTCAGCCTGCTTGAAATAAACAGCTCTCGGATCGTCATCGACTTCAACTGCTATTTCATTAACTCTTGGCAGAGGATGAAGAACCAGCATATCTTTTTTTGCAAGCTCCATCTTTTTGGCATCAAGTATGTATGTGTCCTTTAATCTGATATAGTCTGCTTCATTGAAGAATCTTTCCTTCTGGACTCTTGTCATATAAAGAATATCAAGTTCTGAGATAACCTCATCAAGATTCTTGACTTCTTTATAACGGATATTTTTGGCATCCAATACTTCTTTACGCAGATAATCCGGAATTTTAAGCTCATTAGGGGATATCAAAATAAAAGATACGTTATCATAACGTACCATCGCATTGATCAAAGAATGGACCGTCCTGCCAAACATCAAATCACCGCAAAAACCAACGGTTACATTGGACAGTCTACCTTTTAATGATTTAATTGTTAATAAATCCGTGAATGTCTGTGTGGGATGATTGTGACCGCCGTCACCGGCATTGATTACTGGAATGGTAGAATACTGAGATGCTACAAGAGGTGCACCTTCTTTGGGATGACGCATAGCACAAATGTCTGCATATGATGAAATAACTCGAATGGTATCTGCAACACTTTCTCCCTTTGCGGCAGATGAAGAATCCGCTGATGAAAAACCAAGAATACTTCCGCCAAGATTCAGCATGGCAGCTTCAAAACTAAGTCTTGTTCTTGTACTTGGCTCATAAAATAATGTCGCCAGTTTCTTTCCCTGACAGCGGCTGGAAAACTTTTTAGGTTCCCTGATTATGTCTTCTGCCAAATCAAGGAGTTCTGCCATTTCATCAACTGTCAGATCGAGTGGACTGATTATATGTTTCATAAGCACCTCCGTTTGAATTTTTTATTCAATTGATTATTATAGCGAATCTGGATTAAAAAAACAAGAATTAAATAAACTATTTTATTTGGAAAAATCACCTTTACCGATCAGCTGCCTGACTGCATTCATCATGTATAAGGTGCCTGTTGCTAAAATTGCGTTATGTCCATCACTGTGCATCATGGCACGTGAAACACCTTCCTTTATGTTTGCTGCAAAAGTCACTAAAAGTTTATGCTCCCGGTCAAGTGCCCTGATTTCTTCTGCAAGTATATCAGCTGGCAGTGCCCTTACATTATCGGGTGTAACCGTTATAAATTCTGCAGCATAAGGCAGCAGCAGCTCATACATGGTACGATATTCCTTGTCTTTCATGACTCCGGTCAGAATAATGAATTTTTTACCGGGATACCAGGTATTTAGACTGTCTATTAATGCTTCGATACATTGTGGATTGTGACCGCCATCAGCAAGGATCAAAGGAGATTCGCTAAGCTTTTCAAAGCGAGCTGCAATTACAGCTGTACTTAGTCCTTCGCGAACTGCCTGATCTTGTAAATCAACACCTCTGCTGCGAAGCGACGCGACAGCCTCAAGTACCAGTGCTGCATTGGTCCTCTGGTAAGTCCCGCGCATGTTCAGCATAATATCATGCATGACAATACGTGGGCTGTCGTATTGAAAGCAAAGCATATTTTCATCAAAAACAGATGTTATGGAGTCTTCGCGTACACAATAGTATGCACAGTCAAGCTCCAGGCATTTATTCACGATAACATCAACGGCTGCTTTTTCCGAAGGATATATAACT
>QKDK01000024.1 GCA_003252135.1 Clostridia bacterium | reverse complement strand
GTTATCTGCTACAAAGTCGGTACAGATGCAGGAATATATGGAAAAATACAGCATGAACGAAGACATGCTGGAGGATTACGGTGAACAGATCAGTGACAAGTCTTCTGCTATTGATGAGATAGAACAGCTTGAAGAGGAAAGATCAGATGAAGAACAGCAGATCCGCGATGATGAGACAGAACGTCTGCGCCAGGAAGAAGAGGAACGGCAAAGACAGCTTGCTCTTGAAGCCCAGAACAAAGAACTTGCAGCATCAAGACTCACGGCATCAGCCGGAATTACGCTGACAGACAAAACCTCAATTGATGAGATGATCTGGCCGCTTCCGGGTGACGGCAGGACATATTCCGGGTTTGGTTATCGCATACCGCCGGTTGCCGGAGCGTCAACATTTCACCGGGGTGTTGATATAGGCGGTGAATATGGTGCCACTATTGTAGCTGTACTGGCAGGAACGATCCAGTCAACTGGCTACAACTGGAGCTCAGGAAATTATGTCAAGATCGATCATGGAAATGGGCTCGTGACAGTGTATTATCACGCATCAGAAATTCTTGTAACAGCGGGAGAATATGTTCAGCAGGGAGAAGCAATAGCACTGGTCGGGTCAACAGGTGTATCGACCGGAGCACATTTGCACTTTGGCGTTATTATAGATGGTACTTATGTCGATCCGATGAAATACATTTCATACTGATCAGAAAATCCATGCTGAATGTTTCAGCTGAAAGGCGATAAAACAATGAAAAATAAATTTGTTCTTGGTGCACTCACCGGCGCGTTTTGTGCCCTGTTTGCATTTGCGGTATTTTTTACATTCTATGTATATCAGGATGCAAAGAGTGTTTCTCTGGCAGACCAGGAATCACTGATTCCAGACACGGGAAATACAGACAGTGCTTCTGAAGACTCAGAAGCAGATTCAGAGACAGCAGATGATACAGCAGACAGCACAGCAGGTGAGCCCATTTCCGAAGATGAGGTTTTTGAAAAAATCGAATATATTAAGGATATGATTGATACCTATTCGCTCTATGGCGTCTCAACAGACGATCTCGTAGAAGGTATATATAAGGGAATGATGGAATCGCTTGATGACAAGTATGCCATGTACTATACAGAAGATGAGTTCACAGCGCTGAAGGAATCTTCAAGCGGAACTTATTGCGGAATAGGGGCACTGGTAAGTCAGGATATGACGACTGGTCTGATTACTATTGTAAAGCCGTTTGTTGACGGCCCCGCCTATGCAGCAGGTATGCTTCCGGGAGATATTGTATATATGGTCGATGATGTTGATGTAACAGCGATGGATTTGAGCGAAGTTGTGCGCCGTATGAAAGGTGATGCAGGAACTAATGTCGTTGTAACCGTTTACCGCGAAGGTATTGAAGACCCGATAGATTTTGAAATCGTAAGGGACTGGATTACGGTCGAGACTGTGGAAAGTGAAATGCTTGATAACAACATCGGTTATGTATCGATATCAGAGTTCGATGAAGTTACTGTAGATCAATTCATAGAGGCAATCGACACCCTGGAAGAACAGGGCATGACTTCGCTTGTTCTGGATCTTCGTAACAATCCGGGCGGACTGGTTGATTCTGCAGTTGCCATGCTGGACAGATTGTTACCTCCGGGATTGTTAGTCTACACGGAAGATAAAAATGGCGTCAGAGAAGAAGAGTATGCAGAAGATGATACTGAACTTACCATACCGATTGTTATACTGATGAATGGGCAGTCAGCAAGTGCTTCAGAGATATTTGCAGGTGCTATGCAGGATTATGGAGCAGCAGTTATTATGGGTGAACAAAGCTATGGAAAAGGTATTGTACAGATTGTTGCAGGCCTGTATGACAACAGCGGAATTAAGCTGACGATATCGGAATACTTCACACCGCTTGGCAATAAGGTTCATGGTATCGGTATTACCCCTGATGTAGAGGTCGTGCTGAATGAGGATCTTCAGCAGCTTGTTACAATTCCAAAGGATGATGATAATCAGATTCAATCAGCCATAACCTATCTTTTGGAACACCAGGAGTAACAATCAGGAGTATCAGTCAGAAGTAAATAATCAGGAGTATCAGTCAGAAGTAATAATCAGGAGTATCAGTCAGGAGAAATAGGAAGGATCAGCCGCAGGTATGCGCCTGGTCCTTCTTTTATACTGATTACCGTATAACAATGCTGAAAAAAAGTATAGGAATATTTAAAATTGTTCTTGCAAAAGAGAAAATTCTGTGGTAGTATTTTCACCAGACGTACAATTGTACGGTGTACGCGAACACCAAAGAATGAATGATGGTTGAGGATAATAAGGGATGGAAGAAGAGAATACCTATTACATTGTAAAGAAAAAGGCACTTCCGGAAGTCCTCCTGAAAGTCGTGGAGGCAAAACGGCTTCTGGATACAGAACGTGTAATGACTGTTCAGGAAGCTACAGACGAAGTAGATATCAGCCGTAGTTCATTTTATAAATATAAGGATGATATATTTCCTTTCCATGAGAATAATCGAGGAAAGACGATCAATCTTATGCTGCAGGTAGACGATGTGCCGGGTCTTTTAAGCAAGCTGCTCAGCAAGATAGCGGACAGCAATGCTAATGTACTGACTATCCATCAGACGATACCGATCGGCGGTATCGCATCCGTAACACTGGGTGTTGAGATCCTGCCGCAGACAGCAAGATTACAAGAACTGATAGAAAATCTGCAGACAACAGAAGGGGTACATTATCTGAAGATACTTGGCAGAGAATAATATAAGTAAATGTGCCTGCAAGACGAGCAGGTAACGGAAAGGCATGGTTTAGTCACATGAAGATTGCAGTTTTAGGATACGGAACAGTAGGCTCCGGCGTAGTGGAAGTAATAAAAAGAAATTATGACAATATTGCGAAACGGGCACGTGAAGAGATTGATGTGAAGTATGTCCTTGATCTTCGTGAATTTCCGGGAGATCCGGTTATGGATGTCCTGGTGCATGATTTTCCGACCATTGTTAACGACCCGGAAGTAAAAGTGATTGTTGAAGTCATGGGCGGTGTAGAACCTGCCTATACCTTTGTAAAAGAAGCGCTTCTTAAAGGGAAAAGCGTATGCACGTCCAACAAGGAGCTGGTTGCCAAGCATGGTGCTGAATTGCTTGAGATCGCCAGACAGCTGAATGTTAATTTTCTGTTTGAAGCCAGTGTCGGCGGCGGCATCCCGATCATTCGTCCGCTGAACCAGTCGCTGACAGCAGATGAGATAGAAGAGATAACCGGTATCCTGAACGGTACGACAAATTACATCCTGAGTAAGATGAAGGATGAGGGTATGGAGTTTGAAGATGCGCTGAAGGAAGCGCAGGAAAAAGGGTATGCAGAAAAAAATCCTGCTGCAGATGTGGAAGGATATGATGCCTGCCGAAAAATAGCAATTCTGACCTCGCTTGCCTATGGTATGCAGGTGCAATATGAGGAAATACCGACAGAAGGAATCACGAAGATCACCGCAACAGACATCCGTTACGCAGACGCACTTGGCGGAAGCATCAAGCTGTTTGGCACAAGCAAAAAGGTCCAGGATAAGGTCTATGCATATGTTGCGCCAAAGATCATCGGGCACAAGCACCCGCTTTATAGTGTCAATGGTGTGTTTAACGCAATCCTGGTCAGAGGTAATGTACTTGGTGATGTAATGTTCTACGGAAGCGGTGCCGGAAAGCTGCCTACAGCGAGTGCAGTTGTGTCGGATGTGATCGATGCAGCAAAACATCAGAACGTTAATATTATGCAGCTCTGGAGCAGCAAAAAGCTCAATCTTGAGGCAACAAAGACATTGAAGAACCAGTTCTTTGTCAGAGTAGCTGCAAAGGAGAAGGAAAAAGCAGAAAAACTATTCGATATTGCTGAATTTGTGACACTTGGCGGACAGGAAGATGAATTTGCATTTTTAACTGAAAGCATGATGGAGGAAGATTTTGAAGAAGCTGCAAAACAGCTTACGGTCATCAATTCCATTCGTGCCGAAATGTAAGGAGAATATCATGAAATACATAGTAATACTCGGCGATGGAATGGCCGATGAACCAATAGAATCATTACAGGACAGAACACCGCTGGAAGCAGCCAACACCCCCGCACTGGATATGCTCAGCAAACAAAGTGAACTAGGACTGGTAAAGATGATACCGGATGGTATGAAACCGGGCAGCGATACTGCCAACCTTGCAGTACTTGGATACGACCCGAAAATCTATTATTCAGGAAGATCACCACTGGAAGCATTAAGTATCGGTGTTCCGATGAAAGATACCGATATCGCGCTCAGGTGCAATATCGTGACATTATCTGATGACGATTTGCCGTATGAACAAAAGACCATGATCGACCACAGCTCCAGCGAGATCTCAACGGAGGATGCCGCGGTTCTGATGGATGTCATCAGAGAGACAATGCAGAATGAAACCTTTAAGTTCTATACAGGAACCAGCTACAGACACTGTACCATCTGGACAGATGGACGCGTGACTGAATTTGCACAGCCGCATGATATCCTGGCACAGAAGATAACAGATTATATGCCGGATGAAAAAGCATTTTATGAAATGATGAAAAAGAGCTATGATATTCTGAATAATCATCCTCTGAATATCGAACGGGCAAAAAAAGGCTTGAATAAAGCGAATTCTCTCTGGTTCTGGGGCGCCGGCACAAAACCTGCACTTCGTTCTTTCCGGGAGAAAACAGGCAAATCAGGTGTCATGATTTCGGCAGTAGATCTTTTAAAAGGGATTGCGACAGGTGCAGATATGAAGGTCATTGAAGTAGAAGGTGCCAACGGTACCCTTCATACTAATTACGAAGGAAAAGCAATGGCAGCAGTGGAAGCATTGACAAAGGACGGTTATGATTTTGCTTACCTGCATGTGGAAGCTCCGGATGAGATGGGCCATCAGGGAAGCATAGAACGAAAGATTCAGGCCATTGAGTATCTGGATCAGAGAGTGATCAGACTTGTAAAAGAAAAAATGGATGAATCAAAAGAAGCATACCGTATCATGATTCTGCCGGATCATCCCACACCGATCAGATGCCGGACACATACCTCTGACCCGGTGCCTTATCTCCTGTACGACAGTACAAAGCTGGTAGAAACAGCATTTGATTATAATGAAAAAGATGCCAAAAAAACCGGCATATATGAAGACAATGGATATACACTGATCGATCATTTATTTGAAAAATAATCAGTGGAATAGAGAATCCCAGAAGGATCAAGGAGGAAGCTATGTTAGTTGTAAAGAAATTTGGCGGTACTTCGGTAGCCAATAAGGAACGTATTTTTAATGTGGCAAACCGGTGTATCGAAGATTACAAAAATGGACACGATGTTGTGGTTGTTCTGTCTGCCATGGGTAAATCGACAGATGAACTGATTGCTCAAGCAAAGGATATCAACCCAAATCCGTCTAAACGCGAGATGGATATGCTGCTTACTATCGGAGAACAGACATCGGTAGCCTTAATGGCTATGGCAATGGAATCACTCGGTGTTCCAGCCATATCTCTGAACGCATTTCAGGTCAAGATGCATACCACATCGGTATATTCCAATGCACGTCTTCTGAAGATTGACGAGGAACGCATCCGGAACGAACTGGATTCCAAGAAGATTGTCATCATCACTGGTTTCCAGGGTGTTGATAAAGCAGATAATTATACGACCTTAGGACGCGGCGGTTCTGATACAACAGCTGTAGCTCTTGCCGCAGCTCTCCATGCAGATGTGTGTGAGATATTTACGGATGTTGACGGTGTTTATACAGCAGATCCTCGTAAAGTACCGACTGCAAAGAAATTAAAGGAAATTACTTATGATGAGATGCTTGAACTGGCTTCTCTTGGAGCAGGTGTATTACATAACCGTTCCGTTGAAATGGCAAAGAAATACGGTGTGCAGCTGGTCGTACGTTCCAGCTTGAATAGATCGGAAGGAACAATAGTGAAGGAGGAAGTTTGTATGGAAAGAATGTTAGTCAGTGGAGTGGCATGCGATAAAAACACCGCACGTATTGCAGTAATCGGGTTACAGGATCAGCCGGGGGTTGCTTTCAAGCTTTTCAATCACCTTGCAAAACACAATATTAATGTTGATGTTATTCTTCAGTCCATCGGCCGTGACGGAACAAAGGACATTAGTTTCACAGTAGCAAAAGATGCAGTCAACGAAGCGCTTGCTACCATTGAACGTCATAAAATGACCAGCCTTCAGTATGATAAAATCGATGTGGATGATAAAGTGGCAAAGGTATCTGTAGTTGGTGCTGGAATGATATCTAATGCCGGTGTGGCTGCAACCATGTTCGAAGCACTTTACAATGAGAACATCAATATTAAAATGATCTGTACCTCAGAAATCAGAATTACCGTAATTAT
>QKDK01000395.1 GCA_003252135.1 Clostridia bacterium | reverse complement strand
TGCACCGATGCATTTTAAACTGATTTTTGAAGTTCCGACAGGGCGTATTCTTGGCGCGCAGGCTATCGGAAAAGGTGATGTCTCAAAAAGAGTCGATGTTATTGCAACAGCGATAAAATTCAATGGTACAGTGGAATCCTTAAAAGAACTGGAGCTGTGCTATGCACCGCCTTTTACTACCGCAAAAGATATTGTTAATTATGCGGGATACGTTGGTTCCAACCTGTTAAATGGTGAATTTAAGCAGGTCAATGTTGATAAAGTGAGGGAACTTGTTGAGAAAAAGGCATTTATTGTGGATGTTCGCGAGGTATATGAATATGAGCGCGGACACATCAAAGGAGCTTTTAATTTACCACTCAGCCAGCTGAGAGAGCGTTATCAGGAGCTGCCAAAGGACAGACCGCTGTATATTCACTGCCGGTCCGGACAAAGAAGCTACAATGCAGTAATGGCACTACAGAATCTTGGATATACAGATGTCTACAATATTACGGGAAGCTTTCTCGGTATATCTTTATATGAATATTTTAATGATGTCCGTATGAATCGTGAGAGTATTGTAACAGAATATAATTTTAGATGATCGAAAGAACAAAGCTCCTTTACTTCGTGACTTTATCACGGAAGATATCTGCATAATTGATATAATAATATCATAATCAATCATAAGCAATGTGAATGAGGAGCGGATTGACACTGAAAGGAGAATAAACATGAAAGCGATAACAATTACAAAACAAAATTTTGAATCTCTGGTATTAAAATCAGATAAACCTGTACTTCTGGATTTTTGGGCATCCTGGTGCGGACCATGTAAAATGGTAGGGCCTACGATTGAAGCTGTTGCAGAAGAAACTATGGAAAGTGCAGTTGTCGGAAAGATAAATGTTGACGAGGAACAGGAGCTTGCCCAGGCATTTAATATTATGAGCATTCCCACACTTGTTGTAATGAAGAATGGGAAAGTGGTCCAGAATTCCGTTGGTGTTAAAAGCAAACAGGCAATTCTCGATATGCTGAAGTAAATATTGAATGCATGAAATAACGTAAGTAAAAAGGTAGTATAAAAGACGGATGTTCCATATAATCCGGATGAACATGAAAAATAAGCTGTTACCAGAACTGCAAAGTATTGCAGCCTCTGCAACAGCTTATTTTTTGTCAGATGGCAAGTTTCTTTAATTTGTTTTTATCGATGATCTTAATGCTGCCGCGTGTCTGTTCGAGGATTCCGTCGGACTGAAAGATCTTCAGCATTCTGGATACGACTTCTCTGGCACTGCCTACATATTTTGCAATCTGTTCCTGGGTATAATGGAGCGTATCAGTATTGCTTTTTGTGATTTCATCAAACAGGAATACGGCAAGGCGTTTATCAAAGCTCATAAAGAGCAGCTGTTCGATTGCCCACATGACATCAGAGAATTTTTCTACTGCACTTTTCAGAGCAAAGTTCTCGGCGGTCAGATTCTGCCTGCTTATACGGCCAAAAGCTGCGGAGTTCAACAGAAATACATCAGTGTCGAGCTCGGCTTCTATATGTACATCAAAGGTAATGTAGTTCAAAATACAGGATGCTGAGAGCACGCATATGGAGTCTGGTCCCAGACGGTAAAGTGTTATCTCCCTGCCGTCTTCAGAAAGTATGTATACACGAAGTCCTCCAGTCTGTACAAGCAGCACCCCAAGACATTCGCCTTCAGGATTATGCAGGTTGACCCCTTTTTCATAAGTGACCTTGACCAGATTACTTTCAAATGTCGTTTTTTCTGCTTCTGTCAAAGCAGTATAGAAAGTAAAATATTTTTTAACATACTCCAGATCTTCTTTCCTGTCTATCATACTGTCCTCGTTTCTGCGTTATACGCGCACAAGAAATAATTTTAAGCTTCTTTTATCATAGCAAAAAAAAAATGAAATGCCAATAGAATAGCATATCATTTTTTATGAGGAGAGAAGATTTATTAAAAACGTTACATTACTCGGTCACGACTTCATATGGCCAGTCAATGATTCCGCCAAAATCATATACGGCAGTGTAACCTAGATCTGCCAAAGTCTGTGCAGCTATAGCGCTTCTGCGTCCGCTTCGGCAATATACCAGAATGGTCTTGGCTTTATCCACCGGCAGCTCCTTTGATGCTTCGGTGATTGTGTCATAAGGAAGGAGAACAGCATTCTTTATATGACCTTCCGTAAACTCTTCCTGCGTTC
This sequence comes from Clostridia bacterium, assembly GCA_003252135.1. Taxonomy (GTDB): domain Bacteria; phylum Bacillota; class Clostridia; order Lachnospirales; family Lachnospiraceae; genus SZUA-448. The sequence continues at coordinate 4,247 of QKDK01000395.1, read as the reverse complement.
TGACGTCCAGGATCAGCAGATCATCCGACTCATCCATCATGGCAAGCGCTTCTTTGGCGTTTATGACAGTCACCTGTGAAACATTGGCCTCAGAACCGGAAACTGTACCTGTATCGGAGCCAGTATCTGCCGTAGCATTTGCTGCTTTAGTATCACTGCCTGACCCGGATGTGCAGCCGGACAGGCCGATTATTAGCAGAAGCGACAATGCACCTATCAGCAGTTTTGTTTTCATAGCTACCTCTTTTCTGCACTGTTATAATGTTATGGCTCTGACAGTGCGCTGATATGATTTTTTATACTTTTCATAGCTTTTATTTAAGTATATATAAATTCACACAGTAAAACAGTAACATAATCACACAGCAATATATCAGTAAAGTATATAATTATGCAAAGAGGAACCGGACAAAGATCATGAAGCTGGGCATTATTGATTCTTGCTATCTGATTGTAAAAGGTTGAAAATTCATGAATTTCATATTAATATAAAAGGAATGACCATCATAGTCAAAGTAATTTATTGCAGATCTGACGTCCTCGTAAATACAGCATTTACTGCATTGATCTACATTGCTGAAAGGAACTGGTTCCAGAGAAATAAAAAAATACTGCGACTTTGGAAAGGGAGAGACAATGAAAAAGGAATTGATCATTTTTACAGACAGCGGTGATACCATCGTAGATGAAGGAACTGAAATTCGTGATGAAAATGGCATTGTGACACATGCAGACCTGATTCCCTTTGCAGGAGAAGTCCTTAAAAAACTATATGATGAAGGGTATTCTATAATAATGGTGGCAGACGGAGAGGAACAGTCCTTTACCAATGTTTATAAAGAACATGCATTAGATCACTGCTTTGCTTCGCGTACCATCTCGGAACTTGTGGGAGTTCAGAAACCTGACAGAAAGATGTTTGATGATGCGATGGCTAAGAACAGACTGACAGAAGAAGATAAGTGCAGAATCGTAATGATAGGCAATAACATAAAAAAGGATATTGCAGGAGCGAATCGGTATGGCATTACTTCGATTCTGCTTGACTGGTCGCCCAGATATGAGATGAATCCTTCGAATCAGGATGAAACCGCAGATTATATCGTTCATACACCAAAAGAGCTTTTAAAGCTTATACATTCGCTTAATGAAAAGCTGCTGACAGAACACGAATGACAAATCAATATTAATACCTGCTTGATACTGCTCGTAAGGAAATGGTGTGCTCAAAACAGGTATAATCCGTGAAATAAACTGTGAAGCATTCCTTGTTCCTGCTGTCACTTCCAAATTTACCGGCTGTGAATTCATGTGAACCAAATGCCGGTCCGACCTTAATACCGTACTCTCCTTTGGAAGCAGTGAGCAGCCCCTGTCTGACTACCATGCCGCCTGACGGTATACCTTCTGTTGAAAAACTGCTGCTATCGATTCGACAACCGCAATCAAAGGATAATTCGACCCTGACAGGTGCCCGGTCAATTCCTGATGCTGTAATACTGACCTCGATTCCATCAAGGATCTGTATAATACTGACAGTAAAGGTAAGATCAGGACCGTTTAGTTTATTTCTTTTTGAATGATCCATTGCCCACCAGTCTGTTGTACCGGCCGGCTCTTCAAAGGGCAGGTAATACCAACCCTGCATAGTCTGTTTCATCACATAACCATTCTGCACAGGCAGGATAGTTTCCGGCTGAAATGCCCTGTGTTCACAAAAGGACGCACCGATCTTCATACAAACTGTAAAATCACCGTGCTGAAAGGTCAGAAATGAGGAGGCGTGATTTTGCAGCGAGTAAGAATATTGTTCATTCCGAACTCGTACCAGACCGGACTCTTCAAAATGCTTATGATATGTTGTGAGAAAGCCTGATACATCTGATTCACAGGAAAGAAGAGCAGGCATATACATAAAATGGATCAGGCAGTCCATGCTGCGCAATCCTTTTTCAGAGACCAGCTCCATAATGGCATTGGCAGCCTTCAGAAACACTTCATTCTGGTCAATTATGCCTAAGATTAGGTATTCCAGGTAATAATCCTTTGGGTAGATCTTTTTCCCTCTGTCCTGGCGTGTCGAGTTGCTGGTAAAGATGCTTTTGTCCGGTTCAATGTAATGCAGCATCATGATCAGATTTTTTCTGGCATAATCAAGGTACACAGGATCACCGGTCGCTTCAGAAAGCATGATCATTGCATCATTGCAGATCCTGTTATAATTACCGGCGGAACGCTCCGCATATTCTCCGTCATCATTATTATCAATTCCTTCGGAAAGAAATATAGCAGCAGCATCAGCATAAGAGCTGTCATGAAAAAGTTTTGAACAGAGCATCAGAACTGATGCAATCGCCCATCGATGGTTCGGTGTATGAAAACCACAATGTTTCATGGCATCTGCTCCTTTTTTTATGATGCTGCAGATGATCTGTGACAGATAGTTCGCTTTTTCAATCAGAAAAGTATCGGTTACACTGTCCGCTGCAGTGTTTAGAAGTACTGTGAGCTTATGCGGCTCATTAATCAAAAGCTTCAGATAATGATAAACAGGAATAAGCCTTTTCAGACAGAATGCTGTGTCCGGACCGGAGTAAAAATTGCAGTTGATCAGGTCAAAAAAGCCATTCTCCCGCTGCGCACCCGCTATGTATGTAAGTCCGAGCACGATCCTGTCATATAAAAGCGAATGCATAAACCATTGGCTGTCCTTATTAAAATAACCTGCGATCATTGTCGTCACACGATAAATGGCAAATTTTGGTTCGACAAGACCGTCTCCATCACGAAATCCTCCCAGATATAGTGCCAAATTGCCTGGCAGTTCATTGATGTCTGTTAATTGAATCTGCAGAGAACGGCAAATCCGCTTGTCAGTATCCTGAAGGATCTTTATATAATGCTGCTTCATAAGTACTCCTTTGTCACATTCTTTACAGTGTATCAGAATATCATTTGTTATCGAAGGGAAATCCTTACCTATGCTTTTATCTCAGAAAGCTGGACAGGGCGATGCTCATCGAGCGAAAGCTTTGCGGCTTTGGCTATAATGACAGGCATAAGACCATCATGAATGGTTACAGGAACCTCGGTGTTCTGTTCAATGGCAGCGACAAACTGTGTCACTTCTTTTGTAAAGGAAGCCATATAGCGTTCAAGGAAAAAGTAGAGCGGTTTTTCCTGACATACCCCCTCTTTTGTGCTGATGACTGCTTTGGAAACAGTATCATTGGAAACAGCTACCTGGCCCTTGGAACCAAAGACCTCAGCTCTCTGGTCATATCCGTAGGCAGCTCTTCTTGAATTATCGATCACAGCAATTGCACCATTATCCAGTGTAAGTGTAATGACGGCGGTATCGATATCGCCTGCATCTTTGATTGTTGGATTTACAAGAGCGTCACCGACTGCAAAGACTTCTTTCACTTCACTGCCGCTAAGAAATCGAACCATATCAAAATCATGAATAGTCATATCAAGGAACATTCCGCCGGAGCTCTTGACATAAGAAACAGAAGGAGCTTCCGGATCTCTGGATGTAATCTTTACTATATGGATATCTCCGATGACATCATGTAAGACAGCGGATTTCACTGCTTCAAAATTATGGTCAAAGCGGCGGTTGAACCCTACCTGAAATTTAACTGGAGAGCTATTTAACATATCCATGACCTCGTATATTTTATTTAGATCCTGTGAAACCGGTTTTTCACAGAAAACGTGCTTGCTGCTTTTTATTGAGTCAATAGATATATCTGCATGCGTATCTGTGGAAGAGCAGACCATGACGGCATCGATTTCTGCATCATCAAGGATCGCATGATAATCACTGTGAATCTTCATGATACCGAGCGAAGTGCACCATTTTTTTGTTTCTTCGCTCATGAACGGATCTGCAATAGCTGCCACGGTTGCTCCCGGAATATGATTCATTATACTTTCAGCGTGTACCTTGCCGATTCTGCCGGCTCCAATAATTCCAATGCGTACCATAAATATTCCCTCTCTTATGTGAATTTATGTGTTGATACTATTATTTTGTTGGTAATAGTGGAATTATTATACCACTTATACTAATTAACAGCAAGTACTAACCAGCAACTTACTAAACAATACACATTAATTTAATAATAAGTATTGTTTTTTATAAATTCTATGGTAAAATTATAAGAACAGTTCACAAAGAATGGAGAATACTATGGTGATCAAGACATTTCGGCTTCGCGACATGGAGCAGTATATACTGG
>QKDK01000084.1 GCA_003252135.1 Clostridia bacterium | reverse complement strand
TCCCGATACCCGGAGGATATAATACCAAGAAAGAACATCAGATTTGTTAATGAATACCCATATTCCGTGATAAAATTAACATCAGGATCAAGATGAAGAAAGATAGTCTGTATTCCCCACCAGGCCTCGCAAACAGCCCATCCTCCGACTGCCAGGGTCATGGTCCATCCAAACCACTTATAATATGTACTTTCCTGCTTTTTTACATAACCGTAATATAAGCAGCCTGTAAAAGCAAAAAGCAAAAAAGGAGAAGCAATATCTCCTATGAAATCATTATTTGTTATGATAGCAAAAAGATAGGTCACCAATAAAATACAGCAATATATCCATGCAGCAAAATGAATCTTTTTATTTACCATAAACTATACCTTCTTTCATAGCATAGTTATATTATATTCATTTTCCTTTCACGATTCAAGCGATTTCTTCAATTTTGACACTTTTTGATTGCATATATTTTCCTTTTCGTGTCATATGAACACAAAAGATTCATTATTGTGTATATTCATTTTTATCAGCTACACATTTTTCTAAATTTTTGATTATTTTATCCTGTTCAAAACCCTTTCCAATGAATACGATCTGATTTAACCGGTCACCATAAACCTCGTCCCATTCGGATTTTACTTCAGGATAGGCAGCAAACACATCCTCCTGCTCCTTTTTGGAGAGCGCTGCCACCCAGTTGGAGATCTTGGTTATGCTTATATTTCTGCCGGCCTGTTCGAACAGCTGTACATGGCTGCTATCGTCTGCAAACCAAAGATAACCTTTAGCCCGTATCAGTTCTTTTGGGTATTCTCTTTCAACAAAATTCATGAAGCTTTCACGCAGCAGCGGTCTCTTTTCTTCATATACAAATGAAGATATACCGTAATCATGCAGGTCGTTTTCCTCCTGACCATGAGCTCTGTCAAGTGCCTTTTGCAGCAGCGAGGACTGCAGAACTTCTTCATATTCGAACTTCCTTCCATTTAATATCTGATCAGGGTCAACTCTGCTGTGAACACTTTCAATTATCTCAGCCTCCGGCTGGATCTGCTTCAGAATTTCTCTGACCTTTCTTAAGTTCTCTTCTGAAATAAGATCGCATTTATTCAGGATCACCACATTGCAGAACTCGATCTGATCCATGACCAGATTTACGATGTCTGGTTCACTATTGTCTGCTGCATCCAGATTCTGTTCCATGTCTTCTAAGAATTCCATATAAATGCGGTCCGCATCCACGACCGTTACAATACTGCTTAAGAATGCCTTTGCATCCTTCTTCTCCTCATAGGCCAAAAAGGCTTCTGCAATCGAAGCAGGGTTGCTGATACCAGAGGCTTCGACCATGATACGGGTAATATTTTTATCTTTTGAAAGCTTATCAATCTGCTTCATAAAAGCTTTCTGCAGCGTACAGCAGATACATCCGTTCTGGAGCTCTACCATCGCGGTGTCTGATTTCAGGCTGTTATTTTTCTTCACCAGAGCAGCATCTATATTTACACTGCCCATATCATTAACAATAAGAGCAAGTCCCCCCAGATCTTCGCTTCTTAACAGCTCATTGAGAAGTGTTGTCTTTCCTGATCCCAGATAACCGGTTATCAGAGTGACCGGCTTTCTTTCATTCTTCCTGCTTAAATACATACTTCTCCATTCCTGCACAGGTTCTGTGCATTTACGTAAAACCATTTCGTTTTTCAGAATGCTATTGTACTACCGGCACAGGGCTTCGTCAAGTCAGGCGGAATGATGCAGATTTCACTTGACCCTTTGTTCCTTCACCAACTATACTGTTCCTAAGACCAGCCAATACTTGACTAATACAGGAGCATATCATGCATACTTTTTCAAACACGTACCAAGAACAGATCGACCATCATCAGAACATCGTATATCATATATATCCGCTCGGATATGCAGGTTTTGTTGATACGAATGCTGTATCAGAACCAGACAGACCTTCCTTAACCGCGGATGCACCCTCACCTATTGTGCAGATCATAAATGATCTGTCAAGATTGCAGGAGCTTGGAATTAACATGCTTTATATCGGTCCTGTCTTTTCTTCTGAAAAGCATGGGTATGATACCATAGATTATCATCAGATCGACAGTCGTTTAGGCAGCGGTGCTGACTTTTCAAGACTTGTCAGTGAGTCGCATGAACGTGGGATGCGTGTCATTATAGACACTGTTTTTAATCATGTCAGCCGCTCCTTTTCCTTTTTTCAGGATCTGTTGAATAAAAAGACCGGCTCTGCTTATCTCAGCTGGTTCCATGGAATCGACTTTAACAGAAATAATCCGTATGGAGACGGTTTTGATTATCAGACCTGGGATGGTCATTATGAACTTGTCAAACTGAATCTGACGAATCAGGATGTTTCAGATTACCTGGTTCAGACAGCGTTGACCTGGATCAGAGAATATGATATTGACGGTCTGAGAATTGATGCCGCCGATGTTATGGATACAAAATTTTTACGATATCTTTCTGACAGCTGCCGTAAAATGAAGCCTGATTTTTTCATCGTCGGCGAACAGGTACATGGGCTTTACAACCGTCTTATTCAGGATGCCTGCATGGATTCCGTGACAAATTATGAATGCTATAAGGGATTTTACTCGTCATTAAATGACGGAAATTATCATGAAATCGCATATGCCTTGGACCGGCAGTTTAAAGAAAACGGTGGTCTTTACACAGACTGCCCGCTGTTTAATTTTACTGATAATCATGATGTTGACCGTGTCACTTCTGTCTTAAAAACATATGCCCATGTTTATCCGCTGTATATTATGCTATTTACCATACCGGGCATACCTGTGCTTTATTATGGCGATGAATACGGAGCTAAGGGAAAGCGTACCAGGTGGAGCGATTTAGAGCTCCGTAAAAGCATGGAGATCATCAGACAGACTCCTGACCATGATTTATACCGGCACATTCAGAATATGGCAGCTATAAGAAAAGAAAAACTGCCGCTGACTCACGGAACATTTAAGAATGTCCATATAGCCGCAAAGCAGTATTGTTTTCTTCGTGAGTATCAAAGTCAAAGGATCTACTGCTGTTTCAACAGTTCCATGGAGGCAGCACAAATTCCTGCTCCTGCTATAGGTACCTTTGTCGATATCTTAAATAATGAAACGCTACAGCTGGACGGTAAGCTCCTGCTGTATCCAAACTGGGGCCGCATCCTTATACCAGCTTAAGAGAACCATTTCTTTGTGCTGTTTGAAATTTTGACCAGTGTCAGCATGACGGGCACCTCTACCAGCACGCCAACGATCGTTGCAAGAGTAACAGGACTCTGTGCTCCAAAAAGAGAGATAGCTACTGCAACAGCGAGTTCAAAAAAGTTCGATGCTCCGATCATACCAGCCGGTGCCGCAATATCATGCGGAAGCTTCAGTAATCCGGATGCAAAATAGGCGATAAAAAAGATAAGAAAGGTCTGAATTGTCAGCGGTACTGCGATCAATACAATATGAAGAGGATTCTCCAGAATAACAGTTCCCTGAAATGAAAAAATAATGACAAGCGTCAGCAAAAGGCCTGCAATCGTTATTCCGTTGAATTTTGGAAGAAAAACCTTTGTAAAATACTCATCTCCTCTGCGGCGTATCAGCATGGTTCGTGTAAAAATACCTGCTGACAGCGGAATTACAACGAACAGAACAACAGACAAAAGCAAAGTATCCCATGGGATCTCAATGCCGCTTACTCCCAGAAGAAAAGCAACAATAGGTGTAAAGGCAACCAGTATGATCAGGTCATTGGTAGCTACCTGAACCACCGTATACGCAGGATTCCCCTTGCTCAAATGGCTCCAGACAAAAACCATGGCTGTACAGGGAGCAGCTCCTAGCAGCACTGCTCCTGCAAGATATTCTTTTGCAAGGTCATGTGTTATCAGTCCTTTAAATATTACAAAAAAGAAAAGAGCAGCAATACCAAACATTGTGAATGGCTTTATCAGCCAGTTCACGACCCAGGTAACAAAAAGTCCTTTGGGATTCTTTCCGACATTTTTTATACTTTTAAAATCAACCTTCAGCATCATTGGAAAAATCATCAGCCAGATCAGTACAGCTATGGGTACTGATACATTGGCATATTCGAATCTTCCTAAAAATGAAGGAATCAATGGCAGATATTTTCCAATCAGCACACCTGCAGCCATACAAAGGATGACCCAAACCGTAAGATATTTTTCAAAAAAACCGATTCCTGATGTTTTATTTTTCATTCTTCTCCTCATTTCTGCGCTATTGCGTGATTGTTCGGCTCTGGTATCATATTTATATATTTAAGTATATCGATTTATTAACTATTTGGAGTATAGTACACATATCGATTATTGTCAATCTGATGTCATGTAAAATTCATGTAAAAAAGCATTGACAGTAACGTTACGGAATCGAATATAATCAGTATTGAAGTACTTCACATGAAAAGAGGTTTCACATGCAGATTCGGGAAGCAGCAGACTATTATCACATCTCTATCAGAACTTTACGGTATTATGAAGAGCTGGGCATGCTTACATCAAAAAGAAATGAATCAAATATCCGCATTTACGAGGATGATCAGCTTTTAAAGCTTGAAGAAATCATAGTTTTAAAGATGCTGCACCTGAACCTGAAGGATATACAAAAAGTCATGCGATCCGAAAACAGGGATTGTCTGCAGTCTGTTTTGAGCAATGAACTGCTGCGTCTTGATAAAGAGCTTCATGATCTGCAGTATAAGCGGCAGCTGCTTTTCTCATTATTAAAAACGTACACTGCCAGTGACCTCTCAAAAAACAAAATTCGCGAATTTATCCTTGAACAGATCTACCTGAAAGAACACGAAGAAAGGATGATACATATGCTGATCGATACAAAAAATATTGTTTTTGAAATTGGAACTTCATTGATACCACTCGCCATGGATGATTCAGACAAGGGGCTGATTCCCTCTATTAAAAGGCTACGTGCTGAAGTCAAAGAAAGTTACGATATGGAATTTGACCTGATCAGAGTTCGGGATAGTATTGAGATTCCTGCTGACCATTACAGAATTCTGCAAGATGACAGGATTATTCTGGAACGTACATTATGTCAGACGGACCCAGGTACGCAGGTCGATCAGATGATCACACATCTGAAGTCTGTGCTCATCTGAAGTCAGCACTCATCTGAAGTCTATGCTCATCAGAATTATGTACATAGTAAACGGCCACCGTATCGTATCAGTCTGAATCGATACCGGTGGCCGTTTTGCTGCACTTTTTTTATCTGAAATCAATCAGATCACATGGTTCTTCTGCTTCGCTTCATACAAGGTCCGATCAGCAGCAGTGATGGTTTCTTTTATTGTTTTATAATTTTGGAAGGATACAATACTGCAGCTGATGCCTGCAGTTTTCTCATAATCCTTCACATAACTGTTAAAGGCTTTTTGAATCTCATCCAATCGGTCTTCCAGTTCTTTCTTTTCTCCATGATAGATGATCGCAAACTCATCCCCACCCCAGCGGCTGACAATCTGCCGGTTCATCTGAAAGTTTTCTTTTAAAAGTTCAGAAAGCCATATCAGGACTTCATCTCCGGCATTGTGTCCGTGCTGGTCGTTTATTTTCTTAAAAAAATCCAGATCCAGCAGCGCCAGATGAATGGATTTATCGTTACTCTTCAATGCTTCATCCATGATCCTGTTAAAAATCCTTCGATTATAAAGACCTGTCAGTTCATCATAATTCGCAAATGCCGTAAGTTTCTTGTGGACTCTTTCATATTCTTTTGTAAAAGCCAGAAGGGCCAAAAATGATAAGACTGCAACAAACGGAACCTGAATTATACGATCGATAAGCTGCGTTTTTACCGGATACACAGCAACCAGCTCCGGATGGATAAATTCAAGCACGTTCAGAACTACATACACAATGATCAGTGATACGCTTAAAAAAATACGCTGCCAGCCCTCGAACAAATATACAATTCCAATTAATAGCAGAAACATATATGCAATTACATTATTCGAACTTCCACCGGAATCCATAAACGCAAAGGGAAGAAAAAAACCAACCAGAAAACAGAAAAATAAAAATATATTTCTGATTTTCAACCCATCTTTTTTTAGAAATACCAGCGACAGAACTGATATCAGAAAAAGAAGAATCCATTTTATATTGATTCGGAACGGAAAGTCACCGATCATATTTCCAGCAATGCTGTATAACGACACAATGGCACAGATCAGCAGCGTTATGTGATAGAATCTGTCGCTCAGGTCATCATGGTCCTTTCTTTCTGTAAATTCATTTACTACTTTTTTCAATAAGCACAGCCCCCTTTTTTTTAACAGCAATACCCCTATTGCTGCAATGCTCACCTTATGCTCAACTTTATTCACATACCTTCGCTTTTACCTGTACTATCCTCATCTTTGATCAAATACTCCATGATAATATCATAGTGCTCCGGCCTGTGCGGAAA
>QKDK01000128.1 GCA_003252135.1 Clostridia bacterium | reverse complement strand
CATCTTTTTCTGTAAACTTCCATAATCATACTATACAAAAGATACATTTGAGATATTTTTTACTGATTTGAATGAAGAATTTGTACTTGGATAAATTCCCACAGAAAAAGGTATTTGTTGTAGAAGCTGAAAAGCGGCATGAAACGCCTTGACATACTATTCTCATGTAATATAATACCCGTAATCTAAGAAGCACATATGCAGGCATTTAGATAAAATCAGTCAAAAGGAGAAGAAGAATGTTTACAAATGTTATTGTAAGAAAACCATGCAGGGCATTGCTGGATGGAATTACTTCCGCACCGGAGCTTGGAAAACCGGATTATGACAAAGCGCTGATACAGCACGCTGCTTATGTGGAAGCTTTAAAAAAATGCGGTGTGAACGTAACGATGCTGGAAGCAGAAGAAGAGTTTCCGGATTCCTGTTTTGTTGAAGATGTATCTGTTATTACACGAAAAGGAGCCATCATAACCAATCCGGGAGCTGCCAGCAGAAACAAAGAACCTGAAAAAATAATTGATACCATAAAGACATTCTTTACAGATGACAGGATCGCTTATATAAAAGCACCGGGTACACTGGAAGGCGGCGATGTCATGATGGTAGGTGACCACTTTTACGTAGGACGTTCTGCCAGAACAAATGAAGAAGGAATCCGCCAGTTCATAGAGATATTAAAAGGATGGGGACTGACTGGATCAGAGGTGCCGCTTGAGAAAGTCCTTCATCTGAAAACAGGTGTTAATTACATAGAGAACAATAATCTTCTGGTTGCAGGTGAATTCATCGAAAAACCTGAATTTGCTGACTACAGTAAAATCATCGTGCCGGAAAGTGAAAGCTATGGTGCAAACTGCATTTGGGTCAATGATACAGTTATTATCGCAGAAGGCTATCCTTCTGTTCTGGAGGCTGTGGAAAAAGCAGGTTATAAGGTTCTTATAGTGGATACATCAGAGTACCGCAAGATCGACGGAGGACTGAGCTGCCTTTCTCTAAGATTCTGATGAAGACACTGATACCGGGTGCTGATGGTATTTTTAAAAAGCGCAGGTCATGAAGGTGGTCATTCAGAGCAAAAAAAATGTGGATTGGATTCTGCTGCAGTGCAGAACCCAATCCATAAAAATAATGAAGAGATTACATATTAAAAGTATAAAGCATAAAGCATTTCTATGGCGGGTATATTATATCCGCTTTTTTTATGCTGTGAACAGGGCTATATCATCTTCAACGCTGCTGATTCCTGCGATGCCAAAGGTTTCAACGAGTACCTTTGCGACATTGGGGGAAAGGAATGCAGGCAGTGTCGGCCCAAGATGAATGTTCTTTACACCGAGCGAAAGCAGTGCAAGAAGAACAATAACAGCTTTTTGCTCGTACCAGGCAATATTGTAAACGATGGGAAGGTCATTGACATCATCCAGTCCGAATACTTCTTTTAGTTTTAATGCAATAACAGCCAGAGAGTAGGAGTCGTTGCACTGACCGGCATCCAGTACTCTTGGAATGCCGCCGATATCTCCGAGAGGAAGCTTATTATAACGGTATTTTGCGCAGCCGGCTGTCAGGATGACAGTATCCTTTGGAAGCTGTTTTGCAAATTCTGTATAGTAATCTCTGGATTTCATTCTGCCGTCACAGCCTGCCATAACAAAGAATTTCTTAATGGCACCGCTTTTCACAGCATCGACTACTTTATCTGCAAGAGCCATCACCTGATTATGAGCAAAGCCGCCAATGATACTTCCGGTCTCAATTTCTTCTGGAGAAGGCAGTGTTTTTGCAAGAGCAATGATTTCCGAGAAATCCTTTTTGCCGTTTGTATCAGCTGTGATGTGCCTGCATCCCGGATATCCGGAAGCGCCGGTCGTATAGATCCTGCCTTTGACCTCTTCGCTCTTTGGCGGGACGATACAGTTGGTCGTAAAAAGGATCGGACCATGGAAGCTGACGAATTCTTCGGTCTGTTTCCACCACGCATTACCGTAATTACCGACAAAATTATCATATTTTTTAAATGCCGGATAGTAATTGGCAGGAAGCATTTCGCTGTGGGTATACACATCAACACCGGTCCCTTTGGTCTGTTCCAGTAACTGCTCCATGTCTGTAAGATCATGTCCGGAGATCAGAATAGCGGGATTTTTACGGACACCAATGTTGACTGCAGTAATTTCAGGGTTGCCATATTTTGATGTATTGGCACCATCTAACAGTGCCATGGCTTTTACACCGTATTCTCCGGTCTTCAGTGTCAGACCCACCAGTGCATCAAGTGGAAGAGCATCATCGAGCGTTGCAGCCAGTGCTTCATACAGGAAAGAGTAGATCGCATTATCCTCACTTCCTAGGTTATATGCATGCTCTGCATAAGCAGACATTCCTTTGGCACCATAGGTTATGAGTTCGCGCAGAGAACGGATATCCTCATTTTCTGTAGCAAGGACACCGACTGTGGCTGCTTTTTCCAGCATTGATTCTCTGGTAGTGACAGTAAAAACTGCAGCATCATGCAGAGCGGCGGCTGTAACTTCTTTTCTTATATCATCACGCATGGAAAGCAGCTTTCTGATCTGTACTTCAATCGCCTGATCATCGAAATTCGCATTCGTGATAGTAATGAAAAGACTGTTAATCGCTTCATAATTCAATTTACCGAGTCTGCTGACATCAAGCCCGCCTTTCACAACGAGTTCTGCAATTCCTTTCACAGTGTAGATCAAAAGATCCTGCAGAGCTGCAGTATCAGCTGATTTACCGCAGACACCTTTGACTGTACAGCCCTTGCAGGCTGCTGTTTCCTGACATTGATAACAAAACATACTAGAGTACCTCCTATAATGGGTTTAATTTTGTCTTCCCTTTTTAATTTCCTCGTAATTTCCTCGTTAGTCTGTCTGACATGAGAGTAGTATACAGGCTGACCTATGCAAAGTATGTTGTATATACAACGTAATGAGAAAAATTATGTCAATGATTCATCAGGAGACCTTCAGAAGCCCAAATGCAAATAAAGACACTGTCGAAGAAAGTACACAATAACAAATAAAAGATATATCAATCACAATACAGGAACGTGCACACAAATAAGGAACACAATAAACGATGCATTCATTATATCACGCTATTAAGAAAAACAAAAGAATGAAATTGCGAAAATGAACGTTCATAGTTCGATAAGTCAAAATTCAATAAAATATGTTCAGTTCTATTTCCAGTATATTGTTGTGGATTTCTCAGGACACAGACCGTTATCAAGTCTTGAGAAGGTCAGTATATAGCTGCTCTGGTTATCGGTATCTATATAATCAGGTATATATCGCTGATACAGAGAACGGTCAGGTACCATGGATCCATCTTCTGCCTGCACATATGATTCTACGATTAGGTAGGAGCATTCAGGCGATGGCGTGTACTCATCAGGAAAAGCATCGGGTGAGTAGGTTTCGCTTAAGAGCATTGTATTATTCTTGTCGAACTGCAGGACGGTATAAGTATCCGGCGGTGTCAAAAGGGTCATGTCAATCGAGATATCGATTTCATAATCTTCGTTCTGCCCATTCTGCTCTTGCACAGATGCTTCGTTAATCGACCAGTTAGCAGTACCAAAGCTGATTGATGCACCCTGTCCGTCTGTCATATACACAGCTTTGTCAGCAGTCTCGTATACTGGATTAAAGTAAAGAATGTGATTGATGCTGTCTTTTGCGACATAGACAGTCCCGCTGATTGCAACCTTGCTGCCTGAATCTGTTACGGTATACTTTGTACCTCCTGCTGTTATTGGCCCGTCAATAACAGTCATATTATAAGCATCATTTCCCTGTCCTGCTTCATAACTAAAAAGAGAGATTCCGTCAATTCCTGTAAATGAAACAAGAAAAGAATCAGAATTATCTGTATCTTCACTGACCGATGCATAGATTTTTCTGTCAGTATATTCGGCTCCAAGTTCTGCCAGACTGCTCTGGGTGATAAAAACACCAATCAGCCGGTCAGTGGCAATGCTAGTGCTTTTGCTGCTATCAAGCGGTGCAAGCAGTGATACGCCTGCCAGACCTGCACAGAAAGCTGTGGCAAGTATACATATGATCATTATGATCTTACTCTTCATCCTCAACATCCTCCTCCAGAATTCCATCAAATTTCAAAATATCACCGACATCACAGGAAAGGTAATAGCATATACGGTTTATGGTCGAAAACCTGACACCTTTTGCTTTACCGCTTCTTAATATGGAAAGATTGGCTTCTGTGATTCCGACTTTCGAGCAAAGCTCCTTAGATGTCATGTTACGCAGCTTTAAGATATCCTCAAGATAAATTTGTATTGCCATATGCTACCCCGCTAAATGAATAAATCATTGTCTTTTTTGATTTTTCTGGTCTCCGAGAAGATTCTGGTCATCAAAGCAAGCAGCAGCACGAAAAGCAGTGAGAATATAGGAAAGTCGATCGTTGCGCTGATGTTGAATAACTTTCTGGCAAAAATAAGCTGAAGTATATTGAACAGAAGAGATGAGATGATCACTGCTGCTAAAGAACCTGAACACCATAAAGACAATTTTTTTATTTGTTCTTCCGTTTCACTGGCATATCTGTCATTTTGCATGGCAGTCAGAAGTTTAATCGTCTGAATGATAAGGATGCAATACAAGAGCAGAGGGATCAGTTCTGTCAGATACCTTAAAATATAAAAAATACAGGAAGGTACTATGCTGTAAGTTTCCCGCAGTGCGTTATCCTGAAGCGAATACAGAGAAAGCAGGAGCTGATGAAAATCTACAGAAAATGCTGCAAAGACAAAAACAAAGCACAGGCAGGATAATATAAGCTTCATATATATCAGGAGTTTTTCCGTGGTCTGTGTAAAAGCCAGCCGGAGCAGCCGAAGTATCAGATATCCTGCCAGCAGGAACCATTGCAGGCTGCATAGAATAAAGATAAGTACTGTGTCACCGCTGTCTCCAAGATCGATCAGAGTTATAGTACCAAGAAGCGAAGGGTTGATCAAAAAGTATAAAGTTACGAATAAACCTGCCGAAAGAAAAAACAGCAGAGAGTCTTCAGGTGCAAATCTGCGCTTTCCCTTGCAAAGAAGATAAGCAAAGACCGGAGCAAGACAAAAGGCAGTATAAAGCAGGAGAGCGAAAGCATTACCAAAGTTATTAAGGGAAGAAAGCTGAAAAAGGAGCCACCCAAGTTGCTTCAGTGGGAAGGCTGCTATCATCGCAGGAAAATCAGTGCTTGATTTTATAAGGAAGGTTATCAGTATGCACACGATCGCTTCTAGCGTCATAAGAAAGATCAAAGTTCTTGTTTTCATAAGCATCTCCATTTCATAATTATTGTTTTGCAATAATTTTAAATATATCATATCAGTACAATTATCGTTTGTCAATAATTATTAAAAATACATCGGGTCGTTTAGATACAAAAAAACTGTAAAAAATAAGATTAATGTGAAAATAATATATAATTCACAATTAAAACACAGATGATGCATAGAATGTTCACGTACTTAAAATAACATAGACATCATAAAGGTTATAAAAAGCAAAAAGATACAAACGAAAAAGATACAAACAAAAAAAGATAGGAACAATAAAATATAAGGTGGTAAGTGTATGAGATTAGTAAAAAATATTTCTGTGAAGGTAAAACTATTAACTGCTTTTATCTCGGTAAGTGCCTTACTTGTTGTCATTGGCATAGTGGCCGGGCTCGGATTTCAAAACATGGAGAGAAGCTCCAGTCTTTTATATGAAGACAATTTGCTGAATATTGATTATCTTCATCAGATCAAAGAAAATATTGCTGAAACTACAATGCTGGTCACCAATGTCGTACTGGAAGAGGATATTGAAGGTGCTGATACGGCGCAGCAGGAGCTTGAGACCCTGTATAATGAGTATCAGACACTGATGGATGCGTTTTCAGTAAGCACCTTTGCTACCATTTTCGGAAGCGACATAACAGGATTCACAGATCTGCAGAATGCTTACGGAACTGCTTTGCAGACAGTACTTGAACAGGCATCAGCGGGTGATTTTGAAGCTGCTTATACAGCATTGCAGAGTGCTAAGGATGTAGAAGATCAGCTGGATGAAAGTCTGAACGGTCTGATCACTCAGAACCAGAATCTGGCACAGTCTTCCTATACTAATAATGAAACAGAAGCACAGAGCACCATGAAAAGAGTAATAGCAATCATCATCGCAGGTTTTGTCTGGGCTGTTGCAGCCGGACTTCTCTTATCTATATATATTTCAAAGTACCTTCGTTCCGGGCTTGCTTTTGCACAGGCACTTGGCAACGGCGACTTCAGTAAGGAATGGAAGGTCAGCTCAAAAGATGAGTTCGGTAAGCTTTCTGTTTCATTGAACCAGGCACAGGAAAAAATCAGGAGCGTCATCAGAGAGGTCACTGAAAATGCTAATAATGTATCTGAGTCCAGTCAGCAGCTCAGCGCTACGCTCGAAGAAATCACATCAAGTTTTGAAACGATAAATGGAAGTACTGAAAAGATATCAGAGAATATAGAAAGCATCAATGCCATCACGCAGGAACTGAATGCTACAGCTATGCAGGTAGATTCAGGAATAGGAGAGCTTGCAGAAAATGCATCCAGAAGCAGTAATGAGGCTACCGATATCAAGCAGCGCGCATCTGCAGCAATGAAGCGCGGTGTAACCTCAAAGGATATTGCTGATCGTCTGTATGAAGAAAAAGAAAGCAAGATCAAGCATGCCATAGAAAAGGCAGCAGTTGTAAACGAGATCAACGTCATTGCAAAATCCATCGCTGATATAGCAGAACAGACCAACCTTCTGGCTCTGAATGCAGCAATCGAGGCTGCACGTGCCGGTGATCAGGGAAGAGGTTTTGCAGTAGTTGCAGAACAGGTAAGGATTCTGGCAGAACAATCGACCTCATATGTAGGCAACATTCAGAAGGTCGTTAAGGAAGTGCAGTCCTCTGTTGATAATCTGGCAGTAAATACAGCTGATATATTAAAATTCATCGGGACACAGGTCAAAGGTGATTACGAGCTGCTTATTCAAACCGGAACCCAGTACGAAAAGGATGCGACCTTTGTAAGCGACATATCAAGTGATAATGCAGCAATGGCGCAGGAACTAAGTGCTTCAACAGATGAGATCTCTAATGTTGTATCAGATATCTCACACAACATGCAGAGCACAGCAGAAAATTCTGTAGAGATCAGTGCTTCCATCAGGGAAGCAGAGAGGGCTGTTGAACAGGCAGCAGTCAGCGCACAGGCACAGGCAGATGCTTCTGAAAAATTATATCGACTTATATCGAACTTTACCTTATAAATAACTGTTATATACTGTAAATGATGTATTGGGGAGTGCACGTTTCGAAAGAAAGTGAGGTCATCAGAGCAGAATGAAAGTGGGAAAAAGCTTACTTGAAGTGAAAGAAAAGCTGGAAGAAAGGAAAGAATATAAACAATTCAAGACAAATGAGTTCAAAGCCTATGCGATTCACCCGGCATGGGAATCCGTACGTATAGCATGTTTTTATCTTTTGTTAGGTGTGCTGTGGATGTGTTATCCAAACTATCTGATCAACAGACTGACGCACAATGCAGCTAATTTTTATCTGATCGATATAACCAAAGGACTTGCATTTGTTGTATTTACTTCCATTGTGATATTTGTTATGATTAATAAGCGCCTGAATTTATATAAATACGCTGCATTAAAATCGGAATTAAGTTATATGCGGGAAAAAGAGCAGGAAATCAAGCTTCATAATATGGCTTATGTGGATTCATTGACAGGATTGCCAAACCGCATGGCATTTGAGGAAAGACTCTTTGAACTGCTGGAAAAAGAAAAAGATAAAAAGCATGCAGTGCTGTTTCTTGATATTGATAATTTTAAGAATATAAATGATGCATTGGGACATTATGCCGGGGATTGCTTTCTGCAGCATATATCTGTTGTGTTCAAGGAGAATCTGGGCAGGGACAGCTTTGTGGCAAGACTTGGCGGTGATGAGTTCGCTGTCATTCTGGAGGATATTGATAACAGGACTCAGATTGCTGATAAAATCATCTCCATGTTCGAACGGGTCAAGCAGCCATGGATCTACGAAAAACAGGAGTTTTATGAATCGGTAAGTGTCGGGATAGCGATCTATCCTGAAGATGGGAATACGATATCACTGCTTCTAAGAAATGCAGATATTGCCATGTACTGTTCTAAGGATCTTTCAAAAGACTGCTTCACCTTTTATGAAAAGAAATTCAGGGAAGAGAAGACACACAAGGTCACGATGATCAATGATCTGCATCATGCCATGGTAAATGACGAATTTGAGCTGTATTACCAGCCGATACTGGATCTGAGGAGTTCAGAGGTCATTGGTGTGGAGTCCCTGATACGCTGGCATCATCCGACAAAAGGCCTGGTTTCTCCTGCAGAGTTCATACCTGTGGCAGAGGAGACAGGTATGATACACAGGATCGGTGACTGGGTACTGGAGACTGCATTAAGGCAGAAGGCAGAGTGGGAAAAGCAGGGACGTACACATTTTCGTATTTCAGTCAATATCTCTGGCTACAGCCTCACGCAGCAGGGGTTCGTGGAACGTATCGGAGAGCTGCTTGAAAAGTATGAGGTTTGTGCAGAGGATGTGCTTTTTGAAATTACCGAAACTGCTGTGATTCGTGAGCTGGCCGCATCTTTGCAGGTGCTGAGACAACTTCGGAATATGAAGCTGAAAATCGCGCTTGATGATTTTGGAACCGGATATTCTTCTTTTAATTATCTAAAGAGTCTGCCAATAGATATAGTTAAGCTTGACAGGAGTTTTGTAAAAGACATAGCCGGTAATAACAATGACAGTGCCATTGTTCAGTCAGTCATAAAGATGACGCATGTTCTGAATATGAAGATATTAGCGGAAGGCATCGAGAACAATGAACAGTTATCCATGCTATGTAAAAATCAATGTAATTATGGACAGGGATTCTTATTCAGCAAGCCGCTTCCTCTGGATGAATTTACCATGATTCTGGAAGAAAAATGTGCTGTGTGAGGCAGTATGTTTTTTAGAAAGCATTATACAGAGACTTATGCATCATTTGAAAATTAAGTAAACATTGGAGGAAACTATGGATAACAGGGATATGTCAGAGACCGTGGTTAATGGGAAGGCAGAACCTTTTGAGGAGGAACCAGTGTGCTGTAACGTTGCTCAAATGCTGGTAAAATCTCTGGAACAGGAAAAAGTACAGTATATTTTTGGAATACCGGGTGAAGAGAATCTTGAAATCATGAACGCACTTTTTGACTCATCGATCCGATTTATAACGGTTCGCCATGAACAGGGTGCAGCCTTTATGGCAGATGTATACGGAAGACTGACAGGGAAGGCAGGCATATGTCTTTCGACCCTGGGGCCGGGTGCAACGAATCTCGTAACAGGAGTTGCTGATGCACACAGTGACGGAGCGCCGGTCATAGCGATTACCGGTCAGGTGGGAACAGAAAGAATGCATATTACATCGCACCAGTATCTGGATCTGGTGAAGATGTTCGAACCGATTACCAAGAGAAGCAAACAGGTGGTGAATCCTGACTCGATCTGTGAGATCGTCAGACTGGCTTTTAAGTATGCTGAAAGTGAAAAACCGGGAGCATGTCTGATCGATATTCCGGTCAATGTTTCCAAAATGAAAGTACCGCCTACAGAAGAACCGATGAAAAAAAGGATCATTCCCAAGGAGTATGCGGAGCTAGAAGCCATTGAGATCGCAGCTGCGGCTATATTTACGGCAAAACGTCCGGTCATCCTTGCAGGGAGCGGCGCTATCCGGAATGAAGCCAGCGGCGCCATCACTTACATGGCAGAAAAGCTGCATATTCCTGTCATTAATACAATGATGGCAAAGGGCATCATTTCCTATGAGAACCCTTATTCTATGTGGACGATAGGAATTCCGCAGAAAGATTACGCCAACAAGATCATCGAAGGTGCGGACCTTGTGATCACCGTCGGATATGACATCGTCGAATATGCACCGAACAAATGGAACAGCAAAAGAGACCTTGCCATTATACACATAGACCGCAGACCGGCTCATATCAACAAGTTCTATCAGCCGCTCGTGGATGTTGTCGGTGAAATCACAGATTCACTGGAACGTCTGACACGAAGGGTATCTCCGAAGGGAGAGCCGGACTGGGCACTTGAGGTAAAAAAGAAAATGGCACAGGAGCATTACAGTTATGAAAATGATGACTGTTATCCGATGAAACCGCAGAAGATCCTGATCGATGTCAGAAAAGTTCTTGGTGATGATGGAATCCTGGTTTCGGACGTGGGGGCCCATAAAATGTGGATCGCAAGGCATTTTAACTGCACGATGCCGAATACCTGCATTATTTCCAACGGGTTTGCATCCATGGGTATTTCCATTCCGGGCGCAATAGCTGCAAAACTGCTGAACCCGGATAAAAAAGTCATCGCTGTCAGCGGTGACGGCGGATTCATGATGAACTGTCAGGAACTGGAAACTGCTGTGCGTATCAAAACACCGATCGTTGTATTGATTTTTAATGACAGCAGCTATGGTCTGATCAAATGGAAACAGATCGATCAGTATGGAAAAGACTGCTATGTTGATTTTACCAATCCTGATTTCGTCAAATTTGCTGAAAGTATGAACTGCAAAGGATATCGTGTCGAAAAAGCTTTGGATCTGCCTGTTATACTCGAGGAAGCGTTTAAACAGAATGTACCATCCATCATCGACTGCCGCGTGGATTATGATGAAAATGTCAAGCTTACACAGCATCTGAAAGATTTTTAAGATCATTATGCTTCTTGAAGGGACCTTATATTGTCCTTTCAAGAAGTATTTTTAGTTTGCAGAAAATAGTGCTATACTTAATCTGCGGAGCATAGTCTGCATGAATTATGATCTCGTGCCACGATAAAAACTGTAATGTGACTAATATTTTTAATAAAGTTTACTGTTTTAATAAATCTTTAATCTTAGCGGGGTATCATAAAAGCAATATACTGAGAAACAAGCCACCAATATTTATGAAGAGGAGAGAAGCCTTGAGAATTCTGGTTGTTGAAGATGAACCGAACTTAAACGAACTGATCGTGAAAAAGCTGGAGATTGAAAACTATACTGTCGATGCGTGCTATGACGGACTGGCGGCGTATGATTATTTTCATATGGCGGAGTATGACGCAGTAATACTTGACATCATGCTTCCCGGGATGAGCGGACTGCAGTTCCTAAAAAATATCCGAAGTGAAAAAAAGAAGACACCTGTGCTTTTACTGACCGCAATGGACAGCATAGAAGACCGGGTGAAGGGGCTTGATGCCGGAGCAGACGACTATCTTGTCAAGCCCTTTGCCTTTGATGAACTGATGGCAAGGATCAGGGTCATGCTGCGGCATACTTTTTCCAGCATATCCAATGTATATACGCTGGAAGATCTGACAGTTGACTGTGATGCCAGAACTGTTACCAGGAAAGATGAAATAATCGCTCTTTCCTCCAAGGAATTTTCCATACTTGAGTATCTGATCCGTAATGCCGGTATTGTTCTGTCCAGAGATAAAATCAGCTATCACATATGGAACTATGATTATGACGGAGGCTCCAATGTAGTGGATGTCTATATAAGATACCTTCGGAAAAAGGTCGATGAAGGGCATGAGCCAAAGCTGATTCAGACAGTAAGAGGCGTTGGTTATGTATTACGGGTGGAAGAATGAGAAGAATGTCTATAAAACTGCGTATAACACTTTGGTTTACGACATTTATGATAGTACTGACTGCCGCACTTTTTCTTGTGTTGTCGAATGTCAGCAACAGAGTGGCAAAAAATGATGTAAAGAATTCTCTTGTTGAAACTGTTGAGGAAGCAGCCGCCATGCTGCAGGAACAAGGAAGTCTTAACAGTGATTATACGGATACGTTGAAGGATATTTCCGTTGTGGTGTATGATGAGGAAGGGAACTTGATTTTTGGCACTCTTCCGGATTCATTTACTGAAAATGAATCCGCGAATGAAGAGGAAGATTTTTATGAGGATGAGAAACCATCCGGAAGCGGACTGGGATTTTTTGGACGTAACGAAGAACAGCATGTCAGTGAAGTTAAGACCGATACAGCTGTCTTTTATGTATATCGCATGGAAGTAACCGTTTCGGATCAGAAGCTGCAGCTGCAGGGCATTATGTCAGCAGACAGTTCTTTCCACACCTCTGAAGTCATGATCCATCTGCTTATATATGGAATCCCGGTATTTATGCTATTGTTTGGATTTGGCGGCTACTGGCTGATCTATCAGGCCTTTCGTCCGATCAATCAGATCATAAAGGCAGCTGACCTGATCGGAGAAGGTCAGGATCTTTCAAAAAGGATCAACCTCACCACAAAAAAGCAGGAAGCAGCAGTTAAGGATGAAATCTATGCACTGGCGAATTCCTTTGACAAGATGTTTGACCGATTAGAGGATGCATTCCGGAAAGAAAAACAGTTCACCTCGGATGCATCCCACGAACTGCGCACTCCGACTTCTGTAATACTTTCCCAGTGCGAATTTGCTCTGGAAAATGCAAACACACTGGAGGAAGCGAAGGAAGCCATAGAAAAGATCATGGGGCAGGCAAGAAAGATGTCATCACTGATATCACAGCTGCTCATGCTTGCGCGGGCAGAACAGGAAGGAAAAAATCTGAGCTTCGAACAGATCAATCTCAGTGAGCTGACTGAGCTTGTTGTTGAGAGTCAGCGAGAAGCCATGGATGAAAAGAAAATTGAGATTGTACAGGATATAACACCGGATCTTTATGTTCGCGGTGATGAGACCATGCTGATGCGGCTCATTATGAATCTGACGGACAACGGAGTAAAATACGGCAGAAAAGACGGACATCTGAAGGTCTCGCTGAAGAAGAAAGAGAATGAAGTCATATTGCAGGTAACAGACGATGGTATTGGAATCGCTGCTGACAATATAAACAGAATATGGGACAGGTTCTATCAGGTAGACCCTTCCAGAAATGCTGCAAATAACAGTATGGGATTAGGACTTTCGATGGTACGCTGGATCACGAATGCACACCATGGCATGGTGACTGTCGAAAGCACACTGGGAAAAGGAACGGCATTTACCGTGATTCTGCCTGCAATACACGACGGTGACACGATAAAGTAATAATAGAGCGACAGAAGCTGCGGCAGCCAGATTTTGAATGAAAAAGTAGTTTTGCATTCAAAGGACACCACAGCTTCTCTTTGATTTTAAGAAGTACTTCATGAACGGAAAACTAAAATAGTGATCTGAGAGTTCACAATATGTTCATAGAATCGTACTCTTCTTTAATGTTTCTTTAATTTTTGACCTTTATACTGCACATATCAACGACAGGACAGGTGATGATATTGGATGAAAGTATGAAACAGATACAAAAAACATTTTTTGCACTCGGTACGGCAAATACCATAAGTATTGGTTATCCTAAAGACGAAGAAGAACATGTGACAGAAGTTCTGGAGAGATGCAAGACCTATGTACTGCAGATGGATGACCGTTTGTCTGTTTTTAAAGAAAACAGTGAAATCTCAAAAGTAAATCATGCGGCCGGAATAGAAGCAGTGACTGTATCAGAGGACACCTTTAGAATCATTGAGCGGGCAATATATTTTTCAAAGCTTTCCCATGGCGCTTTTGACATTAGTGCCGGTGCTTTGTCAAAAGTCTGGAGCATAGGTAAAAAAGGCGACTATATTCCGGAAGAGCAAAAAATTAAAGAAGCACAGGATGTGATATCCTATGAAAGCATTTTTCTGAATGCAGATATATTCAGTGTCAGTTTAGCAAAGACCGGACAAAGCATTGACCTCGGAGGAATTGCAAAAGGATATGCTGTTGATGCAGTGCATCAGATACTGGTGTCAGCAGGAATTAAAGATGCAGTCATAAACTTTGGAGGGACAGTTCTGGCTATAGGAAAAGAACGCAGGATCGGTATTCGATCCCCCTTTGATAAGAAATGCAATATCGGCTCGCTTGTCATGAAAGATACAGCGGTCGTGACTTCGGGTGTTTATGAGAGATACTTTTTGAAAGACGGTGTCAGGTACCATCACATCCTTGATCCAAAGACAGGACATCCTGCAGACATGGGAATATGCAGTGCGACTCTGACAGGAAACTCTGCAATGGATATGGATGCACTGGCGACCATATTCATATTGCTCGGACTGGAAAAGGGAGTCGCGA
Source organism: Clostridia bacterium (assembly GCA_003252135.1). Lineage (GTDB taxonomy): Bacteria > Bacillota > Clostridia > Lachnospirales > Lachnospiraceae > SZUA-448. The sequence goes on along the minus strand of QKDK01000128.1, from coordinate 8,828 downwards.
TAATGAAACAGTGCGGCGCAGAAGGCATCTTTATCACAGATGCCGGTGATATATTTGTTTCTGAAGGTATCAGCAGTCATTTTACGATAGAACAGCCCATCAAAAATGAGGGCACAGAAAGGGTCGGTAATTCATATGAACGGTAAAAAGAAAAAAATATCCATGGTGCATATCATGAGAAGAGTGGTGCAGACACTGGCATTTGTCATTATGCCCGGATTGTTCGTATCAGCATTCTATGCGATTAAAGATATATTTATGGCGGTGAAGGAGGGGACCTTTGCAATGAGTACGCAAGCAGGTTCGATCCTGCTGCTTATGGGTGTTCTTATGGTGACTGTTTTCATGGGACGCTTCTTCTGTGGTTTTATATGCAGTTTTGGTGCAATGGGCGATCTGCTGTGGTTTATTTCAAAGAAAACATTGAAGCTGAAATTTAAGCCGGGTGAAAAGCTTGACAAAGTTTTGAAAGCATTCAAATATATTCTGCTGGTATTTATCGTAGTCTTTATCTGGGGTTTTGAACTGGTATCATTTGGCAGTCTGACAAGCCCTTGGACGATATTTGGAATGTATGCAACTTTTGGTAACTGGCCGTCAGCATCCTATCTTTTTTCGATCGGCGGACTGCTTCTCCTGCTGATCATGATCGGTTCATTTTTCATAGAGCGCTTTTTCTGCCGCTACATCTGTCCGCTTGGTGCAGTGTTTGCAGTATCATCAAAACTGCGTTTCTTCCATATCAGAAAGAACAGAGAAAAATGCGGTGCCTGCAGAATTTGCACAAAGAACTGCTCCATGGGGATTCCGCTGTATAAGGTCGACAAGGTGACTTCCGGTGAATGCATCAATTGCTTTGAGTGTGTCGATGTATGTCCTAGGGAAAATGTTAAAGCAAATCCGGTACCGGCGGTTGCTTCTGCAGCTTCTGTCATAGCTGTTGCAGGTCTTGTTTATGTAGGTAATATTGCTTCCTCTTCTATGGAATCAGCATCGGCATCGACAACAGTTTCTTCCTCTATATCAGAAGTACTGACAGAAATTGCAGCTAATGAAGATGCAGCAGGTGTTACTGATGCTGCAGAGACAACTGGTAACTATGCAGATGGCACCTATACGGGTTCGGCACGCGGCTTTAAAGGAACAACGAGTGTATCGGTCACCGTAGAAAATGGATATATTACAGACATTACCATTGTATCTTATAATGATGACAGAGAATACTTTGTGCGTGCTCAAGCCTCTGTTATTCCTGATATTATTGCAGCGCAAAGCACCGATGTTGATACTGTATCAGGAGCGACCTTCAGCAGCAACGGTATAATCGATGCTGTGGCGGATGCATTAAGCGGAGCACAGCTTTCCGTGACAGACACCGCATCAACTTCTGCCATAACACCGACAGCAGAAGCAACCGCTGCAGCTTCTTCAGATGTAACAGATACAGCTTCCGTAACAGATGCTGCCTCGGTAACACAGACAGAAGAAACTACTTCACCGACAGATTCTGCAGCTTCTGCAACAGCTGCGCTGTCACCGGCAGCAACTTCGACTACAGCACCGGCAACGACCTCGACCACAGCACCGGCAGCGACCTCGACCACAGCACCGGCAGCGACCTCGACCACAGCACCGGCAGCAACTTCGACCACAGCACCGACAGCGACTCCGACACCTGCACCAACAACAGCTTCAAGTCTGTATGAGGATGGCACCTATACTGGTTCCGGAACTGGTTTTCGAGGTACGACAAATGTTTCTGTAACTGTAGAAGGCGGGTATATAACAGACATTACCATCGTATCCTACCAGGATGATACACCGTATTTTAATCGTGCACAAAGCTCTGTACTGCCCGATATCATAGATACACAGGGAATCGATGTAGACACTGTATCTGGAGCGACCTTCAGCAGTAACGGTATTATAGAAGCGGTCGCAGATGCATTAGGCTTATCCTTTACAAATCCGAACAGTTCACTTGGCGGACACGGACGCCGGTAATCCGCCATACCGAATATATACATATTTCATTAAAAAAGTCTCTCGTCAGCTGGGAGACTTTTTATTGCATTTACAGACTAAACGTAATACGATAAGGATACGCAGAACAGCAGGAGGGAAGGAGCATACAGGTTATGATGTTCATGAAAGCAGTAAGCAAAGACGGAGAGATCCTTTGTGAGAGTAAAGGCGCAGAAGAGGTGATTCTTTATGTACAGGCAGAATATCAGGAGGGAGACAGGATTATTCTGATACTTGAAGAAGAGAATCAGCATGTATTCTGGCAGGTGGACGATGCAATTGGACAGGCTTTTCTGTATATGAAAGAAAAAAAGGCAGAATATCAGATTCCTTTCGGAGAAAAAAGAATCAGTTACTCACCGAAAGCTTTTTTCGGAGGGCAGCATTATCTCACGGCCCGGCTTGCTAAGGAGTACGAAATCAGGGAATACAGGAATCTTGCCTTGAATGCGGCGGACCAGCATGAAGCAAAGGGATATTTTCCTCATGTTTCTGCAAATGTGGAAACCAGAGGGGAAGCTGTATTTGCAGCCAGAAATGCCATCGACGGTGTAAAAGCAAATTCCAGTCATGGAAACTGGCCTTATGAATCCTGGGGAATCAATCGTCAGGATGATGCCAGGATGAAGCTTGATTTTGGGAGAACGGTAAGCATCGATCAGGTAGTGCTGTATACAAGAGCAGATTTTCCTCATGACAACTGGTGGAAGCAGGCGACTATAGAGTTCTCAGATGGCAGCAGTGAGACATTACTGATGGAAAAAAGCAGTTTGCCGCATAAATTCATGATCAGTGAAAGAAAGGTCGAATGGCTGATTCTGAAGGAGCTGATCAAATCAGATGACCCATCATTCTTCCCGGCACTGACACAGATAGAAGTGTATGGAAAAGTGCAATAAAACATAAACAGATAAATCTGGAATAAAATAGCAGGAGCAACAGCAACATGAATTACAAATATGAAGAACAGCTCGGAACTGAGAAAATGCTGCCGCTGATACTTAAGATGTCTTTACCGGCAGTTGCCGCACAGCTTGTTAATCTGTTATATGGTATCGTTGACCGTATCTATATTGGACATATTTCAGGAATCGGGACAGACGCTCTGGCAGGTGTAGGGGTTACGAACTCCATTATTATTATGATTTCAGCTTTTTCAATGATAGTCGGTGGCGGAGGACCGCCGCTTGCTTCCATTGCCCTTGGTTCGGGCGACAGAAGGAAAGCAGAAAAGATACTGGAAAATGGATTTATCATGCTTTTATTCTTCACGGTCATTATGACTGTAATATCTTATGTATTTATGAAACCGATTTTAATGCTGACGGGTGCCTCGAGTCAGACGATTGGTTATGGCATGCAATATCTGAAGATATATCTTGCGGGTACCTTGTTCGTACAGACTTCGATCGGACTTAACAGCTTTATCAGCGCACAGGGAAGACCCAAAATAGCAATGGTATCTGTCATGATGGGAGCAGCACTGAATATTATACTGGATCCTGTTTTCATCTTCGGGTTTCACATGGGAGTTGCGGGTGCTGCACTGGCAACGGTCATTGCCCAGTTTTTCAGTGCTCTGTGGGTATTGTCATTCCTGTTTTCCCAAAAAGCATCTCTGGGCATTCATCTGCATCTGCAGCTGCCTGATTTTAAAGTCATCGGATCCATTGCGGCGCTTGGGATATCTCCGTTCATCATGTCGATCACGGAGAGCCTGATCGGATTTATAATGAATGGCACATTAGTGCTCTATGGTGACATTTATGTCAGTGCACTGACCATCATGCAGAGTGCGATGCAGATCGCAGGAGCACCCATGATTGGATTTGGACAAGGCAGTGCGCCGATCATCAGCTACAATTATGGTCATGGCAATAAAGTACGTGTGAAGGAAGGCTTCAAAATAACACTTGCTGTCATGGGAACCTTCAATTTTCTTCTGATACTGCTGATACTGCTTTTTCCTTCGTTTGCTGCAGGACTTTTTACAAATGATACAAGACTGATTGATACAGTGGAAGAGGTCATGCCATTCTTTTTATCAGGAATGCTTGTATTCGGACTGCAGAGAGCCTGCCAGAACATGTTCGTGTCACTTGGACAGGCAAAGGTTTCTTTGTTTATAGCCCTGTTACGGAAGGTGTTTTTATTAATACCGCTTGTGTTCATTTTTTCTTCTGTGATAGGTGCTAAGGGTGTTTATCTGGCAGAATCTGTTGCAGATGCCACTGCTGCAACTATATGCACCATAATATTCTTTGTTTTATTTCCAAAGATACTTCATAAAATGGATCAAATCGCATAAATTTTATGAATGCGAAAGGGGGATGACAATTTGCGGATATTGCTTGTTGAAGATGAGAGCAGAATGTCGGATGCTTTATCGGAACTGCTGCGGCTGGAAGCTTACGATGTCGTAGTCTGCGATGATGGAATAGCAGGACTGGCTTTGATATTAGATGAAGTGTTCGATATTATTATACTTGATGTCATGCTTCCTGGTATGTCAGGTCTTGAAATCACAGAAAGGGCCAGAAAACACCAGATCAAAACACCGATCCTGATGCTGACTGCAAGAACAGAGCTGGACGATAAGGTCAGGGGACTGGACAGCGGTGCGGATGATTATCTTGCGAAACCATTTGAAACACGGGAATTACTGGCAAGGCTCCGGGCATTATTGCGAAGGAATGAAGCCCCGACGGAAGATATCCTTAAGTTTTGTGATATAGAACTGAACTTGAACACATTTTTGCTGGTCTGTACTACCAACAGCCTTTTTGTCAGACTTAGTGATAAGGAATTCAGAATTTTGGAGTATTTTCTATCAAATCAGAAGCAGATTCTTACAAGAGAGCAGCTGGCAGTAAGAATCTGGGGTTATGAGCACGAATCAGAATATAATAAGGTTGAAGTGTATCTTACCTTTACAAGGAAAAAGCTGCAGTATATCGGTGCCTCTGTTGAGATAAAAGCTCTTCGGGGAATTGGTTATGAGCTGAGGAAAATCAATGTTTAGAAAATCAAAAATCAGAATTGTAGCAGCAATAATGGCTGTTCTCACCGGACTTTTTGTGGGAACACTGTGCGTCATATATTTTTCCAGCTATATCGAAGTTTTTCACAAAGACAGAAAGATGCTCGAATTGTATGCTAAAGCGTACTGGATGAATGGCAATCCCGGCGAATCATCAGATGAAACAAAAACATCTGAACCGCCCATGGATGCTCTGCCGGAGGAAACAATACTGCCGGAATATCATATCAGTAACCTGCTCACCTTTTTTTCGGTAGCGTTAGACGATGATGGTACTCTTGTCAGTATCGATAATGCTGAAAACAGCGGGATTTCAAATGCTTCACTGCAGGAATTAGCAGAAAAAATCAGAAATCAGGAAAAGAAGAATGGTGTGTATGATCAATGGGTATTTCACTGCGAAACCGCTGATCATGTGACCCTGGTGGTCATGATGGATAATACCATATTGCAGGAAAACGTAAAAACACTGTTTCAGTATACGTTACTTTTTGGATCAGTAGCCATTGGTCTGATGTTTATCATTGCGGTGTTTCTCGCCGGACGAATCGTCCGTCCGCTGGAGTTAAATTTTAAGAAACAGAAGCAGTACCTTTCAGATGCGGGACATGAGCTGAAAACACCTCTGGCTGTCATTTTGACCAATCTGGACATACTGGAACGAGAAGTCGGAGAAAACAGATGGATTCAGAATATCCGATATGAAAATAATGTTATGACCGAGCTGATACGACAGCTTTTGACACTTGCCCGCACCGAGAATGTTTTACCTGCTATGGACAGAGTTGATCTCTCAATGCTTATAACAGGAGAGGTGCTTGCATTTGAAGGGTTAGCATTTGAAAGAGGTCTGACTTTCAGTTCTGCGATACAGGATAATTGTATGATATGGGGAAATCAGGATCAATTGAGAAGTCTGATCACGGTTCTTATAGATAATGCCATTGAGCATACAAAAGAGAATGGACTGCTTGAAGTCGGACTTATTGAAGAAAAGAACAGACTTATGCTTTCTGTATCGAATACGGGAGATGCTTTATCAAAAGAACATATGGAAATGATGTTCGAAAGGTTTTATAAGGCTGATAAAGTAAGAACATCAGGCTCAGGACATTATGGTCTTGGGCTGGCAATTGCAAAGGCAATCGTAGAAGCGCATAAAGGAGAGATCAGCGTAAGCTGCAGAGACGGGAAAATAATGTTTCTTGTGGTTCTTCGAAAAGTTTCATAGATTCTTCAAAAAGCAGGATGGTTTTTCAATAAAAGTTCAATCTTCACATGGTATTTTTTATTATCAGGAAAGTCTGCATATCAATATGACAGCAGGCTATGTAAATAAAAATGAACATGATACGATAAGGAGGAATTTTTAATGAAGAAAATAGTAACCCTGCTTCTCATTTGTTCGATGGTCTTTAGTCTGTCGGCGTGCGGGAGCAAGAACAACAGTACGGAGAACTCCAATACAACTCAGGCAGATACCGGTGCTGCAGGCAATGCAACAGAGAATACAGCGGCAGAGGCAACAACAGATGAGGACACAGCAGCTGACGATACAGCAGCAGAGGTAACAACAGACTATGCATATATTGAAAGTACACTGAACCTTGCAAACAATGCAGATCAGGAATGGACGTACTCTGCGGATGCAAATGCCTGGGTGCTTTCGATAGTATCTGCAGTTGCTTATCCGGAACTTCCTGATCAGCAGGGAGTGTCTGTATGTGTTCCGGGAGCTTATGTGACAGGAATCGATACGAATGCAGACGGAACAGCTGATGTTACTGCGGACAGTTATACAGAAGCGGTAAAAGGTTCTCTGGTCATAGACTATGAGGCACAGGTCACCAGCACGAATGGGCAGATATATACTGCAGCAACAGCACCGGTCATATTGAATACCGGAGCAGCAGGGTATAGTTCATCCATGAATAGCGCTGCTGCAACAACATATGCTGCAGAAGGCTATATCAATATTGCCTGCGGAAATCGCGGAAAGCAGGATACTGCTACAGATTCTGACGGGAATACCTATTACACTGGAGATGCGCCAAGCTGTCTTGTTGACCAGAAGAATGCAGCAAGATATGTGAAATACAACATTTTACTCGGTAACCTGCCGGGAAGTGTTGATTACTTTGTTTCAACAGGAGGCTCAGGCGGCGCAGCACACGCTGCCATGTTTGCAGCAACATCGAATAATTCAGACTTTTACGATTATGAAATAGAAGCCGGTGCTGTTGGTGTTTATGCGACCAGCGATGGAGGATATTCAACTACAGTTTCCATTGACGGAACAGAATATGATATTTCAGACGGTGCTTGGGGCTGTGTTGCGTACAGTGCTATTACCTCTTTATATGAAGGTGACATTACCATGGCATTTGAGTATTATATGGATACAACATATGATTTCGGCACATCTTTCCAGGCGCAGCTTGCAGAATACCTTTCCGAAACCTACATGGAGTATATAAATTCACAGAATCTGACGGTTAATGAGTCAGCTGTTGGTTTTGATCTGAATCAGGATGGCGATATGGAGGATACTGTGGCACTGAGTATTGGGTATGATCTTGCCGCATATCCTGAGACCAACGGATATTACGGAACATACCTGGATCTTTATCTGGCTGAATTTACTCAAAATCTGCAATGGTATCTTGATAATCTTGATTATGCTGAAGGCTGGACCTGGTTTGGAGAAGACAAAACAGCTCTTAGCAATGATGAAGTTGCAGCCATGACAAGTGAAGACAAAGCGACAGCATTTATTGAAGGCAGATACGCAAAAAGCAGCTCCGGCAGCGGGATGGGCGGACCTGGCGGTGATATGGGAGGCTTTACAGGAGATATGACCGGAGCGCCAGACGGCACCATGACAGGAGCTCCAAGCGGTGATATGACAGGCGGACCTGGACAGAATGCACCGGGCGCGACAGGTACAGATACGACAGGCACCGATGCGATCGGATCTGATACGACAGGTACCGATGCGGCCAGTACAACAGGTGATACGGCTGCGACAGATAACAGCGGGAATGTGATGGATGTGGGCACACCGGATGCAGGTACAACACAGTCGTCTACCGGAGGAAAAGATTCTTCAAATTACTCCACTTATGAGGAGATGCTGGCTGCATATCAGGCTGATATTGCAGAAATCGAAGCAGGCGATGAATATGGCAACAATATTGTTTCTCTTTATAATCCATTAAATTATGCGGGAGCAGAGGGTACGGATTATCCTGTATGGACAAGAATTGTTATGGGAGCTTCTGAAGGTGATATGTCCATGTTTGCATCGCTCAATCTGCAGATTGCCTGGCTGAATGCTGGTGTAGATGCAGAGATCGAATGGCAGTGGGATGGCGGTCACGTTCCGTCAGAGGTACTCGGCAGTTCACTTGCACTATATGTTGATGAAATGTATGGAAAACATGTGGAAGGAGCTGTAACAGTACAAAAAAGCGCTGCTGTGCCACAAACGGAAAATGGAACAGCAACAGAAGCGACCGGCACAGATATCAGCAGCTGGGTGAATTATGAGGATGTTTCGAATGTTTCCTTTACGCTTGCAGCAGCTGCTGCTTACAGGACAGCAGCAGCTAGTAAAGCAATCCCTGGGTTTGACGTAATTGATTATGGTCAGGAGGATTATGTGTTCGGAGACTCTGACACCGATGCAAGACATTGGGATGTCTATGTCCTTGAAGCACTTGAACCGTATCAGGATGTGCTGTCTGAATTGTTTAATGCTGAT
>QKDK01000345.1 GCA_003252135.1 Clostridia bacterium | reverse complement strand
CAAACAAGCTGTAAAACTATTAACATCAGAAGGAGTAATACCAGAATCATCAAAAGTCTCCTGATTGTTTTCTTCATAAATCTATTAAGTAGTGTCTGCTGATTAAATGCTCAAACTAAACGTTCGTTCTACCTCGATTCTATCGGTATTATCCTGATATTCAATCCTTTTATCTGCTTTTGCTGTTTCGCTTGGCCGTCCAAGCTTTGATGTTCATTTATGAACCTACAACACTGATGAGTTCTTACTTCTTTCGACATAATGCGAAAAAAATAAGAGCTTCCTGTAATATTACATTTGAATGATTAACACTGTAAGCCTCCTTGTGCGCCTGTGTCGCGTTTTGTTACCCGCAATAAAGTGTTTACCCATTTGGTAAAAATGAAACCGGATTTGGCGGTTTTCTGAAAAAGGGTATTTTCCTTCAGAACACAGCGCATAATGCTCTGCATCACCGCAATTTATGAGGTGAACCATGGTAATGAAAATGATGCAGGTTAAAGGAGCGGGGTCAAAAACTTCCCCGCTCCGGTTCACGCCGCCCCGCAATGCAGGGCGGTGGACGATTCTCTTCGGGGTCGGATTTGCAGCGGTGGAGTCGCCATCGGAGTTATGACCTGTGTAAATCCGCATTTTCTTAGGAGTATGACGGGGTTGTTACCGACCTCGATTTATCAAGGAACCGATTAAGTGTTACTGACTCTCGTTTCGAATGAACTCAAATTCGGATTTCAGCCATGAATTATGAATATCCAACAGTTTATTAAAGTTCTCCTGTGAATAATTTTTGAATTCAAAATATATATTGGGCGAATCTTCTGGAAATCCAAATTTATCCCATAACTCGCTGATCTTTAGAATTCCATGCATAAAGTCATCATTCCTAGATGGTAAATTCTCGTAGATATACATGGACCTAAATTTCCTAAACTCCAAACTATAATCTCCATTTTCTGATTCTGAGAGCTTTTTTAAAATATTGAGAACATCTTCTTTCTCACCGCTTCTGAGTATCGCCAATGAAACAATATCATCATTTTCAGTGTATTCCAAAAATCCAACCGCATAGTTTATTACTTCGTTGGCAGAAATAAATGTTCGCTCATACTCAGAATTTCGTAATAGTCTATTGCTGTTAAAACAAATCAATATTAACGTCCATGTTATTTTAATATTCATATTAGTAAAATCTTCTATTTTCATGGCTTTATTGGCACCCCATTCAAAGTACCGCCAGAAACAAAGTACCTATGAGATACTTGACCTGCATACTGACCAGTACTATCTATAATCCATTCAAATCTACCTTGCACCCCATTCAATGAGCCTTCATGTTGATACAATGTTCCGTTATTGATTGGTGTTTTTGTAGCTAGCTCAGCATAATTATCAACAATATCGTTAAATGCATGATAATCATCTAACTTCAATGCACTTCCTGCTCTTGGAGCCTTTAAAACATCATTTGTGATATTTACAGCTTCAGCCGTTCCCTCAACCGCTTCTGCTCCAGTTCCAGCAGCTCCTGCAGCATCATCACCCATTGTGCTAAGTGCTTCAGATGCATCATCGGCATATTGTGCAAATTCATCTTCTAACCCCATTGATGTTTTTGCAGAAGCCATTGCTGCTTCCATGCTCATTCCCTGCGCTAATAACCTTACTATTTCTTTTGTTAATTCACAGACAATAAAACCATAGGTCACAGCTTCAGAATATGCACCTCCCAAGGTTATACCATATTCATATACTTTTTGATTGGAATATGTCTTATTATCCAAAAGTATATTCCTGTTCTTCCACGCATTTTCTAAATCATTTGTAGCTCCTCCCAAAGCATTTTTTAATGAATCCCATACATACTGTACAATAGAATCATCATACATTGATAAATCAGTTACGAATGATTGAACTGTTTCAACTCCGTTCTTCACATTTCTATATATACCATATATTCCGAACATGCCAATTAAGCACATATTATCTACGGTTGTATCAAGAGCGCTTGATGCAAAACCACTTGCCAAATCATCAATCTGAGTTGCTTTCACTTTATGCCCACTCGGATCATAATACTTTAGCGGATTATTTTCACAGTATGTATACCGGTTCAGGCTCAGAGGATCATTTCTTTGTCCTGTGTAGCTGTCCTCTGTCAGGAACCTTGCCGTTGTACTGTCATAATACCTTGCATTGACATAGTAGAGCCCGGTCGATTCATCATACTGGTACCCTGCATAGGTCGTGGTGTTGTCTGCATTTCCTGTGGTCTTTAGAATATTACCAAAGGCATCGTACTGGTAGGTCGCTGCGATCCCGCCCTGGGTGTACACGAGCATAACGACATCTCTGTGTGCATTATACAGATAATAATAGCTCTCTGTCAATGTTTCCCTTGCGTAAAGCACGAGCCCGTAATGGTTGACTGCGGTGACTGTTTTGGTTCCGTCTGCTTCTGCTTTCAGCTTCCCATTTTCATAGCTGCTGTAGGTGGTAACACCATTCACGGTACTGCTGGTTCGGTAGTCTGCCGGGTCATAGGTATAGGTCGAGGTCGTATCTCCCTGTTTTACGCTTATGAGACGGTTGAAAGAGTCATACCGGTAGAGGGTCAGTTCACTGCTTCCTGTTCCATTTGTCCCTGATACGCTGACGATGACAAGGGATGCTCCGCTGACGGATCCATTTGCGGTCCCGGTACTTCCCTTCCCGTTCTCTGTGAGGCGGCTGATCTGGTTGCCGTCCTTATCGTAGTTATACAGGATGGTAGTTCCGTCATCGCTCTTTTCCTTCATCAGGTGGTCAAAGGAATCGTAAATGTACTCTGTTGTTATTGTCTTTCCCTGTTCCGTTATGCTCTTTGTGAGGCGGTTACCGGCACCGTCATAGGTGTACTCTGTCGTCTTTCCAGTCGCTTCCTCTGTAATGGTACTGATACGGTCCATGCTGTCGTAGGTATAGATCGTCGTACCTGCTGTCTTGTTCTCGAAGATCAGGTTGTTGTCTTCATCGTAGCGGTAGATATAGGCATTAAGAAAGTTCCCGTTACCGTCCTTGTGGAGGACAGAGAGCACATTTCCAGCCTTGTCATAGGTATATTCCTCTCTTGTTCCGTCTTCGTAATAAGTCAGCATCCTGCTTCCGTTCGCATTGTAGACATAGGATACCATTTCTCCATCTGTAGTCGCTGCCGCACGCATGCGCCCTGCACTGTCGTAGAGCTTTCCTTCATTTCCAAGGCTCCCTGTCTGGAATGTTGCAGAGCTGCCATTGTCTATCGTTATTCCAATGCTTGCTGCCATGGCCTCTGCTGTTGCGCGACTCATTAGAGTTACCACCGATTACAGTTTCACGTCACTTTCAATTATCCGAATTAATATTTCATCTATGACAACGTGTTGTTTTTTTCAGCACGTTATTTTTCTGTCCACTCCTTGACCTTATTCATCTTTTTCCTTATAGTTATCCGGTAACCAAAAACGAGAAGGAGCGTCCCCGACCAAAGTTTCGCTCCTTCTCTCTCCAAGTCACGCATTGCGTTCCTTCCTACTAATGATAAGAAAATTTACTCTACTTTGCAAGCTAAATTCTATTAATCGCTCCGATTTATACATTTTCAAGGATTCATTACTTTCTTTAGTCACATCTCAGGAAGTCTGCCTTTTCTGTAAAACCAAGCAGGTCTGCTCTTTCCACTCAACTTATGATAGAGATATGATTGTTATTCAGAATGGTTCTGTTGTCTGCCACACGCTTACTATTTCAAGGGTAATCTGTTCCTCCTGCGGACATACCCATGCCATCCTTCCGGATGTTTTAATTCCCTACGGTTCCTACAGCCTTTTCTTTATTCTCAGAGTTCTGCGGTTATACTTCCTTCATTCTTGCTCGGTCGAGAACCTTTGCTCCAGATATGGAATCAGCATATCTACCCTGTATGCCTGGGTTCATCTGTTTAAAAAGCAGAAGACTTTATGGCTCGGAGTCCTTTCTGATGCTGAAACCTCCTCTCTTTCTTTTCTCTGTCTCCTGATGGATACCCCTTCCTTTCCTTCGAAGTTCTTTCATTCTTTTTTCTTCTCATTTCTTCAGCAGTACCGATTTACGTCACTTTCCCATCTGCCTTAGCCAATGCATCTTTCTGTGGAATGCCCACCACATAATTCCGTAATGGCATTCCCGTTTCCTCTCCTTTATGCTGATTTTAAAAAGAAAAAGGAGATCTGCTCATGTCAAAAGTAATTACTTCCCCTATCCAGACTGCTCACTTCCGGTTCGCTCTGATCGCACCGGTTATTCAAGGCACCTATCCGGATGTTTCAGCATCTGCCTATTACCGAAGGGTAACCGAATACGCTTTTACTCTACCCGATGGTACCTCATTTCGTTACAACCCAAAAACCTTAGAGAAATGGACTCAGCTCTATAAGAATGGTGGTATGGATGCATTAATGCCTCAGTCACGTTCTGACAAAGGCTCTACCCGTACTCTTAGTGATGTTGCAATCGAAGAAATCTACCGCCTGAAAGAAAAGTACCACCGGCTCAATGCCACCCAGATTCATATACGCCTCATCGAGGAAGGACTGATTCCTGCGGATGTTTCCGTTGCTTCTGTCCAGCGTTTTATTAAAAAGAATGACCTCAAATCTGCCAGAAATCTTAACATCAAAGACCGTAAAGCTTTTGAAGAAGAATTCTTCGGAGGGCTCTGGCAGGCGGATACCTGTTACCTTCCCTATATCGCCGAAAACGGTAAGTCCCGCCGTACCTATCTGATCATGATTATCGATGACCATTCCAGACTTATCGTAGGCGGTCGTATCTTCTACAATGATAATTCCTATAACTTCCAGAAGGTTTTAAAAGAGGCAGTTGCAGCCTATGGTATCCCAAATAAACTATATCTGGACAACGGCTCCCCTTATTCTAACGAGCAGCTGACTCTGATCTGCGGATCCATCGGATCCGTTGAACTTCATACCCCAGTCAGGGATGGTGCCAGCAAGGGTAAAGTGGAACGAAATTTCCGTACCCTCAAAAACCGCTGGCTGTACGGTCTTGACACCTCACAAATCCAGTCGCTTCAGGAATTCAATCAGGAACTGGCTTCGTACATAAGAAAACACAACACCACCATTCATTCCGGTACAAAGGAAACTCCTCTTGACCGTTTCATGAAGACGAGTTCCCATATCCGTACTCCGAAATCATCGGACTGGCTGGACGAATGCTTCCATAACCGTATCTCCAGAAAAGTGAACAATGACTCCTGTATCTCCATTGATGGCACTTACTATGATGCTCCCATGCAGTTCATAAATATGAAGGTGGAAGTCCGATATCTGCCTGACCGTATGGAAGATGCCTACATTCTGTACGAAAGAATTCATTATCCCTTACGTCCCACAGATAAGGTAGCCAACGCAAAGACCAGACGTAACAATCTTCCTGTGATCGATTATTCTAAGAGAGGGGTGAGCACCAATGTATAAAAGCTACTATGGACTTTCCTTTAATCCTTTTGACAAGCAGTACCTGAAAGAATCGGATTGTTTTATGTCTCGTGACCATAAGGAAATGATAGCGCGACTGAATTACCTAAAGGATATCCGTGGTATTGGTGTCTTTACAGCACGCCCTGGCATGGGAAAATCGTATGCTCTTCGATGTTTTGCAAAATCTCTGAATACCAACCTGTTCCAAATGGAATACATCTGCCTGTCCACCATTTCCGTAGGGGAATTCTACAGACAGTTCTGTTCCTGCCTCGGCGTGGATGCAAACGGCGGCAAAACCGGTATGTTCAAAGCGATCCAGGAGCGGATTTACTATCTGTATAGAGAAAAACGCAAGCCCGTAATTATCGCAATCGATGAAGCCCAGTATTTAGGCTCCGGCATCTTAAAGGATATCAAGATGATTATGAATCACGGCTATGATTCCCTGAACTGCTTTACACTAATCCTTGCCGGAGAGCCGTATCTGAATAATATCCTGGAAAAACCGGTTCATGAAGCCCTAAAGCAGCGGATTACTGTTCATTATAATTATGAAGGTCTGAATGATCATGAAATTGCTGATTACATCGTCCATAAGCTTTGCACCGCCGGAGCATCTCGCTCCATCATCGAAGATGCAGCACTCAGTGCGGTACACGGCTACTGTCAGGGGAATCCTCGCTTGATTGACAACCTTATGACGGATGCCCTTGCCCTGGGTGCGCAGCTGGATAAGAAAACCGTTGATGCTGATGTGATTCTCGCTGCAATCAATGCGCAAGCGCTTCATTAAGTCTACTGAAAATATCAGGTTCTTAAGGCTGTGGCGTTAGTCATGGCCTTATCAAATCCAAAGAAATCCTTCAAGATTTGATAAGGCTACGACAGCGTGTCGTAGCAACCGATGAATCTGTGTTGTGCAGATCAGAGTGTGTTGTTATCTGCATAAACTTCCAGAAATTAATGTGCAGTTTGTACCGATTAGAGTGTGTCGCTTAACA
>QKDK01000190.1 GCA_003252135.1 Clostridia bacterium | reverse complement strand
CATCACCCTGACACAGTACAGAGAATATGACACCGACATCTATGTTGCTGACATTGTTGTTACCGATGTATCCTATCTTCAGACAGCCTTTGCGGAAAGCACCTATGGTAAGAATATTACAGAAACGACTTCTGAAATGGCAGAGGAGAATGATGCCATTCTGGCGATCAACGGAGATTACTATGGTACAAGAAATTATGGATATGTAATAAGAAACGGTGTTCTGTACCGGTCAAAGAGTTCGGATTCGAGCCAGGAGGATCTGGTCATTTATGAGGACGGAACCTTTGCCATAATAAAAGAAGGTGACATTACAGCAGAACAGCTGCTGGAAGACGGCGCAGTCCAGGTACTGTCTTTTGGACCGGGACTGGTCAGTGACAGTGAAATTACAGTGACAGCCAATGAAGAGGTCGGAAAAGCTATGGAAAGCAACCCCAGAACGGCAATTGGCATGATCGATCCACTTCACTATGTGATGGTGGTCTCTGACGGAAGGACGAGCGCCAGTGCCGGCCTCTCACTATATGAGCTTGCTTCCTTTATGCAGGATGAACTGGGTGTAAGCACTGCTTATAATCTGGATGGCGGCGGATCCTCCACCATGGTCTTTATGGGAACTGTGATCAACAATCCAACAACGAACGGAAGCACGATCAAGGAAAGGAGTGTAAGTGATATTGTATTCTTCTGATAAACAAAAAGCAAAAAAAATGATGTTACTATATCTTGCAGTCACTGTATTCTGCGGTGTGTTCGGCAGTGTATATGAGTATTTTGGTCATGGTGTCTTCTCCCCATACATGATGTATCTGTTTTTGTTCCCTCTGGCCGGCGGAATGCTGGTGCAGCTCCTGTTCATGGTGACTAAGCTGCCATATCCGGTGCCTGCAGCATCAAGACTATACCATGCAGGACTTGCATCATTAACTGTCGGAAGCTGTATGACAGGTGTTTTTGAAATCTATGGTTCAGCATCATCGCTGACAAAGTATTACTGGTATGCAGGATTTGTATTAATTGCCGCAGCTGCGGTGTATTATGTGGTTTTTCTGATAAAAAGGGAAAGCATACAGTAAAATCAATACTGGAAAGAACCACTGCAGGAAAGAACCACTGCTTGAAAGAACCACTGCACGTGGTTCTTTTTTTAAACCTTGCATTTGATAATCGACTGTATTATATCGTCAAAAAGGGATGGCAATTCTGCATAAATGTGATACAATAAAGTTTAGTGCGTATTTAAGAATAATTGGAAATATATTTGCAATATTTAACAAAAATGAAAAGGAATTAGAAAAAATGATTCAGGTTTCGTATAGTATAAAGGATACTTGTGAAATAGATGAGATAATGCGGCAGCTAAAAGAGAAGAAGGAGTATGCATCAGCAGCTTCTGTGTTATTGCAGATATACTCATCATTTACAGAAGGAAGTTTTATTCTGGAATTACTGGAGCGTATCCGGGAACATGATCCTATGCTGCAGGTAACAGGGCTTACGACCTCCGGTGAAATATTTCGGGGAGAGATCTGCACGCAGACAGTCGTTCTTAATTTTTTGATTTTTGAAGATTCGTACTTTAAGATTTATGAATATGACCTGAAGAAGACGACCCAGAATGCTGTTGCAGTCGATCTGCTGAAGAAAAAAGAAGTTCAGGATCTGGCCGGAATCATGCTTTTTACAACGTTAAATCTGCAGAGCGTATCAGATATCATTGAGATACTGGCAGGTGATGATTACCCTGTTTTTGGCTCAAGCGTGGGTATTGATGTAAAAGGCTTTACTTCGGCACCTAAAATAATCGGCAGCCAGTTCTATACGGAAGGAATCATAGCCGTATTTTTTGAAGGTAAAAATCTTCATATCAAAGCCGAGCACAGCCTTGGATGGATCCCTCTCGGAAAGGAAATGCAGATCACACAGACAGACTCACCCTTTTGCATCAGCAGGATCGATGACCAGGAAGCTGTTTTTGTATACATGAAATATCTGAATGTTGAACCCAATCAGTATTTTCTGGAGAATATCCGCGAGTTTCCGCTCCTTCTGCTGCGGGATGGTATACATGTAGCCAGGGTTCCGTTCAAATACGATAAAGAAGGAAGACTTTATTTTACGTCTGAAGTGAACAAAGGGGAAAGAATTAGACTTTCCTATGGAAGTGAAAAGCATATTTTTGAAGATGTGGACAGAATCAGCAAAAAGATCAATGCATTTACACCGGATGTGACCATGCTGATATCCTGTACGAACAGATTGTCTTTTTTACAGGAGAAAACAAAAAAAGAAATACATTATTTTCAGACCAAAGAGAACCAGGTGAATGGTTTTTATTCATTCTCTGAATTTGTATGGAATAAAGACAAAGGTGGTGTATTTAATTCATCTCTTGTTGCTGTCGGTTTCAGAGAAGGAGATAAAAAAGATAAAATTCAGATCACAACCGATACTGAAGAGGACAACGAAACAAAACATGTCATACCGTTTCATGAACGGCTGCTGTATCTTCTTGAGGTAACAACAAATGAACTGAAACAGACCAACAAGAAGCTGGAGCAGTATGCGACCACGGATGCACTGACAAAGCTGTATAACAGAAGAAGGATCGAAGATATATTTGAATATGAGTCCAGAAAACGAAATGATAAATATCAGCTTTCGATTCTTATGGCAGACATCGATTATTTTAAAAAAGTGAATGACACATATGGTCATGATACAGGAGACCAGGTTCTGAAACAGATCGCTGAGATCTTAAAAGGAAGTGTGAGAAAAGGTGACTCTGCAGGAAGATGGGGCGGTGAGGAGTTTATGATCCTGCTTCCCTGTGTGACCTTGGAACAGGCGGAAAAAATAGCAGAGGAGATAAGAAAAAGGGTCGAAGCTGCTGATTTTGAAGCTGCCGGAAAGCTGACTGTCAGTCTTGGCGTAACCATTCGTAACGAGAATGACAGTATGAAGGATGTTCTGCTGAGGGTTGACGAAGCCCTGTATGAAGCCAAGAAAACAGGAAGAAATAAAGTCATAAGCAAAGTATAAAAAAGTAGTCAACGGTTTGCACGTTGTCTGAATTTATTTAGCAAAATATAATTGACATAATCCTGCATCATGTACTATGCTATAGGAAAAGAGAAGAAACAATAAAAAACTATTGCAGTGTAAAGCTTTTGTGAAGTTTTTGCAAAGTCCTTTACTAAAAGTAAAGGATGAATATATGACAGCAAAGGAGATAGGTATGGCAGAGAAGATGAATGGGCAATCTAGTGTCAGAAGAAAAAAAATTGCAACAAAGATATTGGCTACCATCGTACTGGTCAATGTAACGGTAGTATTATTGTTTGGCGGTATCGTTGGGACACTGCTGAATAAAAATGTTGGGGAGCTTTCAAAACAGTATGCATACAGTCAGGTGGAATCCAGCATCAACAAGATAGATCAAAAATTCAACCTGATCAAAGCAATGGTGGATGAACTCGCAGCAGAGATAGCTTTTGAAGTAGATGTTCAAAAGGGAATGGATGATATCCAGTATCTGCGTGATTTTTGTGATGCCTACGAAGGAAAGCTCAGAGCCATTGGTATGAATACCAATATGACTGATTCGATCTATGTTTATTTTAACAACAGTCTGTTCGGTGACGTGGCAGACTGCTGGGTATATTCAAAAGATTTTGTGAGACAACCGATGATCGAGCTTGATTACTACAAAGATTACAATGAGTGGTACAATGTTCCGATCGATCAGGGAATCTCTGAATGGACATTCCCTTATGCCGGAACGTCCGGCGGCTCACTGGGAACCCTGATTACATCCTATGTTGCTCCGATCATTAAGGATGGGCAGGTAATCGGTATGATGGGCATGGATCTGAACCTTGCAGATATCAGCGAACTGCTTACAGAGGTAACACTTTATGATACAGGATACCTGTACATGATCGATCAGACAGGGAATGTCATTGTTCATAAGAATGTACCATGGGAAGACACAGATGGAGACGGCAAGGGAGATACCACTGTTAATCTCCTTTCTGCAGGCAATTACCAGTATCTCCTGAATGATATGTCAAATAACAACAGTAATATAGTCGAGTATATAGGAGATGATAATGCCAAGATCCTGACGGCTTACGGTCATCTTAGCAATGGATGGATCATAGGTTCAAGTATTCCAAAATCAGAAGTTAATGCAATCGTAAATCTGATCATTGAACTTGTCGTAATAATAGGCATCATAGCAGCAGTGATTTCCACAGTGGTTGGAATTCTGATATCCAGATCGATCAGCAATCCTATCACTGGTGTGGTATCAGCAGTAAATAAAATCAAAGACGGTGATTTTACCGTACAGGTGGTCACAAAATCCAATGATGAGACAAGAACGCTGGCGGATGCTGTGAACGCAATGGTTCATAATGTCAGAGGGCTTATTGAGAACAATAAGAAAGCTACCAACCGGCTCGTTGATTCCTCCACCACGCTGGCTTCCATGGTAGAAGAGACGACTGCTACCATAGAACAGGTAGGAAGAACAGTCACCGAGATTTCAAAAGCAACACATGAGACAGCTGAAGAAGCAGACAGAAGCACGAAGGTCGTAAAAGTCATAGATGAGAAGTTCAAATCAATTATAAAAAATGGCAAGAGCATGTATACAAGTACGCAGGAGGTCAGTGACAGGAAGAACAACGGACTTGCAGCGATCACGACCCTGCGTGATGTTTCTGTCAGCAGTCAGCAGTCCAATCAAAAGATTGCCAGCGCTGTAGAACAGCTTGATACCAAAACAAAAGCCATAAATAATATTATCGAGACTATAAATTCAATCGCAGAACAGACGAATCTGCTTGCATTGAATGCATCCATTGAAGCAGCAAGAGCAGGGGATGCAGGAAAAGGCTTTGCAGTCGTGGCCGATGAGATCAGAAAGCTGGCTGAATCCTCAGGTAAAGCTACTGATGAAATACGGAACATAATACAGACAATACAATCTGATACCAAGGAAACCGTCAGGATCATGGACGAAGTCACTGTCATATCAAGGAGCCAGAATGATGCAGTGGCACGCGTTGACGAGATTTTCAGCATGATATTTAAGGCAATGGATGGAACCATCAAGGGAATAGATGAGATACTTCGGGAGCTGGATGAAACGAACAGGCAAAAGGATCAGATCGTCGAGATATCAACGAACCTTTCTGCAGTTGCAGAGGAAACAGCAGCCGCAACAGAGGAAGTGAATGCATCCATGGAAGATCAGATGAAAGCCATTGAAGAGGTTGCAAAAAATGCAGATATGCTGAGCATGCTGTCTCAGGAGCTCAGTGAGAACATCGAGATCTTTAAAATCTGATAACATGATAAAGCTATGTAAACATCCCCTGTCAAAGCTGACAAGCACTTGGCGGGGGATGTTTTTTTAAGGTGAAAAGCACTGCAGAATGATCAGATCAGACTGGTTTATGACAAAAAAATATTCATCATACAGATTTACAAAAGCGGACATCGGGTATATACTATCTGGAAAATGCACAGCGAGAAGAGGAACCCATATGAAACCAAGGATTGGAATTATAGCAGCTAATTATCAGGATGATGCCTGTTTTATGGTAAGATCTACTTATATCAATGAGGTTCTGGATGCCGGCGGCATACCGGTATTACTTCCGTTTTCCATATCGGCAGAAGATGGAACCATGTTCATGAGCCAGCTGGACGGATTACTCATTCCCGGAGGAATAGATGTCACCCCAAGACTATATGGTGAAGAACCAATACCAGAGGTCACAAAATCAATCCTTCGACAGGATGTTTTTGAAATCGAGATGATACGGGAGGCCAGCCGTCAGAATAAACCGATACTGGCAATATGCAGGGGAATTCAGGTTCTGAATGTGGCATACGGGGGAACGCTGTATCAGGATATTCATGCACAGAAGGCTGCATTTCTATGCCATCAGCAGAATGTGCAGCAAAAGTCTGAAAAGACACAAATGATAACTCTGCTGCCCGGAAGTGTTATACATAAGATCTATGCGGGCGATAAAGCATATGTCAACAGTTTTCATCATCAGGCAATCAAGGATCTTGCACCCGGTCTGACAGCAACTGCATTTGCACAGGATGGAATCGTGGAGGCCTGTGAATCAGAAGACGGCAGGGTCATCGGAGTACAGTGGCATCCGGAAATGCTGGCGCCAGAAGATGAGAATTCAAAAAAGATTTTTCAGTATTTTATCGGTCTATGTAAGTAGAACTGCGGCTCAAAGCGGACAAAGCAGACAAACAAGTTTGTGCCTCGCGCGTCAGGGCACGTTCAAACTTGATATGCGCAAAGATCAGCGTAGGAATGAGGAGAAATATAGAAGATATAGAAATATAAAATAAGTAAAACATCGAAACGGGGATACCACATGATTGATATAACAATAAAAAGAGCTGACGACCAAGATATCGAAGCAGTCTGCAGTGTGATGGAGGCGGTTGCCCTCAGTATTGAAGACAAAAAAGCATTTGTCGCTGATGGTGAAGAATTCATCACAAGACATATCAGGGAGCAGGGATTTATCCTACTGGCATT
>QKDK01000281.1 GCA_003252135.1 Clostridia bacterium | reverse complement strand
GATATTTTATTTGATCGGCATTTAAATTTATTTATTTTCTGACAAATTCAGTTTGGAATTGCATTTATAAAAAGTCAATGTTATAATTAATGTGAAATAAGAAGCTATCTCGCGAAGGAGGAGTTTTCATGATTCATCCATTTCACAGGTTCTATACTGATGTAGCAGCCCCACAGGCCAAAGTGATACTGGCAAGTAAAAAGCGCCCATATTTCAGCTTATTCACGATTTTATTCAGCTTTCTGGTGCTTCTTACCGGCATTCTTATTCTGGTACATAAAATCGGAAAATTTAAAGGGGACAAAGAGGCATCGTTATGGGTATAATGTTAAGAAATCTAACCGAAGACATTGTCATCAGACGTCTGGATCAGCTGATTGATCAGTTGGACTGCTGTAAATGTGATTACTGCCGCTTGGATATTGCTTCCTATGCACTTAACCGGCTTCCCACCAAATATGTTGCCACCACGACCGGTGAACTCTTATCGAAGATATCATATCTTGATACTGATTTTGATGTTGCAATTGTTGCTGCGATCACAGCAGCCGCAGAAGTTATTCGCAAGCATCCCAGACACGAAGCCGTTGCCATGGATAAACTCCCCATTGTAAATGAATAAACAAATCCGCTGAATATATGAATGATAAATGTCCATAAAAAAAGTTGTACAGATAACCTGTACAACTTTTTTCTTATTCCTGCATTTTGTTCCTGCATTCGCAAATCCTATTTTTGCTTTTTCCCGCCCCACAGGCTATTCTTCTTTAGTTCCACATATTCATTGTACGCTCTTTCAAGAATCTGTTTCTCATTCGTAAATTTCAACATGTGATATGCCTCATGAAACTTATAATACCCTGAATCCATAAAAAACTCTTCTCTTTGTGGTTTGCTGTAATAGCTGTCTGATATCATAAGGTACCAATGAACATCCTTCATTACCGCACTTTGCGGTGTATTAAAGGTATACTGACTTTTCCCGATATACTTTACTATCGATGCAGCCACGCCGGTTTCTTCTCTTACCTCACGTTCGGCAGTTTCTGTATAATCTTCTCCTTCTTCCACCGTTCCCTTCGGCAACACCCAGCCTTCATACTTATTCTTGTAATTCTTATACAATAATAAGATTTTCCCTCTGAATATAACTACACCACCACAGCTTGTTGCTTCTATCATCGCAATCCCTCCAGCATTTGGTGCGTATTCTTGACCTAGTTCCAAGTATACATCAATACGGAGTTGATTTCAACCATTTGTAAAGAAAAGAATGTCAATTCTATTGTACTCCTCTGTGAAAGTGTCCCTTCGTAGTCCAGCCTGTTTTCCTCGATTTATTTTGACTGTCTTCAAAATAAGCATCGGAAGCCATCGAAAGTGTCATCTGAACTTCCTCTTTACTCTCAAAAACAAAATCCAGAAAAAGCTGCTTTGGATGAAGATTCATCACCTCATCTTTGTGACTGAGCAATGAATAATTTTCCGAATTATATAAAACGGAATAACAGCCTCTGCAATAAGTCTTTACAGGAAAATGCTTACCCATCCTGTCAGTAAGCATCACTTCTTCTCCATCTTTACCACCCCTGCAGCCGATCGTATTATGATTCAGGCATTGTGCAGAGACCATTAACGGTATTCTGCCGTAGATCTGAAGAATCAGATCTTCGCAGCCAAGTTCCTGCAGCTCATCGTTATTTAATTCAAGAGATGCAGTCAGTAAAAAAGATCCATTTTCATACCAGAATCTCTTGCTTTGCTTATTGGTAACATAGAGCATGGAATCCAGAATGATTGTTTTCTTCCAGTTAAGTGATTCTATATAAGCAACTTCTTCCGTGTTACGAAGCATTACGCCATCAATCATATCTGACAAAAGCAATGTTTCATACTGTCTGATCACCTGCATCCCGTTTTCTCGAAGTATTCTTGGCATACCAAGATAGCAGCGTTTTTTGTTTTCCGCACATGCAGCAGCCATTGCCACAGCCTGATCCAGTGTCATATCTGATATATCCAGTACAACAATATCTGTAAAACTGTTTTCAATCACCGGTAAAAGCTGCTCTTGTGACGATATTCTTACAAGGAAGCCAGGCAGCGGACAATCTGCTGCATAACTCTGATATTCCTCATCGTATCGGCTGTCTTTCGTATACTGATCAGGTTTTACACTTTTCTGCAGCGGCCAATCCTCTCTTCTAAAACGTTCTACAATTGTCTTCTCTAGTTTGTCCAGCCCGTTTCTTCTAAGCTCATTCAGCTTTGATACTGGAATGAACCCTGAACCTTCCAGTGTTATCTCAAGCAATTCGAACTCAAACGGACTATCCTTTGTTTTATACATCTGTTTTTGAATATCTTCTTCTGTGACAGGTCTGTTCTGGGCTTCCTGCAGAACATCGCCATCAACTACGCACGTAGAATCATTATAATGCAAAGTCAGGCGTATCGGTCTGCCAGTAATAGCAATCACATGACCTTTGATCGGAAGCTTCTTTTCACTATTACTGTATTTTTCTTCAATATCCTTTAATAATGCGTCATTTTTCGTGCGGTATACTGACTGTCCCTGCATTACTCCTGATTTTGGTTTTACATTAGTGATATAGAGCTGACCTTCTTTCGCACCATTTCCAACAGTGAACTCATACAGTGCATTTTCATCATCGTTACGAATCTCCAGTACGTCCTGCCAGGAAACTGCTTCCTCCAGAAGAATCTCTGCTGAAATACCAGTGATGCTTTGCACTGTACCGACCTTGATTCCATTATGGTTCGGCCTGACCATGGACATCATCTCAGATCCTTGTTTTTCCTTTATGTATCCCTGGCTGAAGCCTCCCCTGTTATATAGCTCCATTAGTTTCTTTTGCTCTTTCATCAGATCCTGCGGATGATTTGCACAATATTCTCTATATCCATCAAGACCAAGCTCCATGCATCGGTCAATCACTTCACGATAAACAGAAGTAACCCCGGCTGCATATTCAAATCTCTTCATTCTTCCTTCTATTTTAAAGGAATCAATCCCTATCGCCATTAGGTCTGGTATGAGTTCCAAGGTGCAGATGTCTTTAGGACTTAACAAATAATCACCTGCAGCTTTTACTCTCCTGCCGCTTACAGTTTCGCACTGATAAGCCATCCTGCATGGCTGTGCACATCTTCCTCTGTTGCCGCTGCGTCCGCCGATCATGCTGCTCATCAGGCATTGTCCTGAATAACAATAGCATAAAGCTCCATGTATGAAGACCTCCATTTCAAGAGGCGTCTTCTTTTTCATTTCAGCCAGTTCAGCAAGCGACAGTTCTCTGGATGGTACAAAACGCGTGATATTTTTTCCCGCTGACGAATTCATGTAAAAGTTTGCGGCATCCGCTGTATTAATAGTCATCTGCGTACTTAAATGCACCGGCAGTTCCGGAAAAATCTCCGAAATGAACCGAAGTACTCCGGTGTCCTGTACAATAACAGCATCAAGACCCTGACGATATACCGGCTGCAAAAATGCTGCCAGGCTGTCTCGTAGTTCTGCTTCCTTTAGCAGTGTATTTACAGTCAGATAAAGTTTTTTATCATAGCGGTGAACATAATCAATGGCATAAAGCAAATCATCCATGGACAGATTTTTTGCCTGAGCACGCGCTCCAAAAAGTTCTCCGCCCAGATAGACTGCATCACAGCCTGCCTGAATTGATGCTTTTAGACTGTCAAAAGATCCTGCCGGTGCTAATAGTTCAGGCTTTTTCATCTTCTCCTCCTGTAATCAGCATTGCATCACCAAACGAAAAAAATCTATACTTTTCTTCCACCGCCTGCCGATAGGCTTCCAGTATATGTTCTCTGCCTGCCAAAGCTGAAATCAGCATTAAAAGAGTCGATTCCGGCAGATGAAAGTTCGTGATCAGATGATCTAGTACTTTAAACCTATAGCCCGGATATATAAAAATCTCGGTCGATGCTTTCCCTGCGTGTACAATGCCATTCTCATCCGCAGCTGCTTCTACAGTACGGCAGCTTGTCGTACCAACACATATGATTCTGCCGCCCTGTTGTTTTACCCGGTTAATAGTCATTGCTGCTTCAGGCAAAATCTCATATTCCTCGGAATGCATATGGTGCTGCAGAATATTATCTTCCTTGACCGGGCGAAAGGTACCAAGTCCGACATGTAACGTTACATGAACAACCTGTATGCCCATATCCTCTATTTTTTGAAGCAGTTCTTTTGTAAAATGCAGTCCTGCCGTTGGCGCGGCTGCCGATCCCTCTTTCATTGCATATACTGTCTGATATCTGTTCTTATCCTTTAATTCGTGTGTAATATAGGGAGGAAGGGGCATTTGCCCAAGTCTGTCAAGGATTTCTTCAAATATTCCCTGATATGAAAACTGTATCATACGGTTTCCGTCTTCTTTTACCTCAATGACCTTACCGGTAAGTAGACCCTGTCCAAAACTGATCACTGTCCCCACACGAGCTTTTTTCCCAGGTTTTACAATGGTCTCCCATATATTTTCCTGCCATCTTTTTAAAAGCAGTACTTCAATATGCGCACCGCTTTCCTCATCGAGCGGTGCCTGAGCATTCATCTTTCTGGCTGCATCTGATAATCCTGTCCTGACACCAAGCAGTCTGGCCGGTATCACCTTGGTATCGTTAATGACCAGACAGTCATCTTTTTTCAGATATTCACAGATATCTGTAAAATGTCTGTGCTCACAGCTGCCGTTATCCTTGTTAAGCACCAGAAGTCTGGAACCGGATCTGTCCTGCAGTGGATCCTGTGCTATCAGTTCTTCTGGTAAATCATAATAAAAATCCTGTCTTTTCATTCTTATTTTCAATGCTCATTACTTCTTTGGCACTGACTACCTCCTGTATTCTGGCTATTTATTCAATCAATCAACGGTTGTACCCTGATAGTAATATTCTATGATTTCAACATAATTATACCCAGCCAATGCCATGCCTTTTGCTCCTGACTGGCTCATTCCGACACCATGTCCATACCCCATGCCGGCAAAATAATATGTATTTTTTGATATTGGTGCACTGGCCGGAAAATTGACCAGATTATCTGCACTTTTTACAATATACTGTTTTAATTCACTGCTGATTTTTTGTATTTCGTTTGCTGCTGACAGCACGTAGCAGCTGCTGATTTCTTTTTCTGATTTTCCATCTGTTGAACGCAGTGTTACCTTATCCGGAACATCATTGTAGGATATAATTTTGAATTTTGTACTGGGAAGGCCAAGCACATCTCGTATTGTCTGAGACTGCAGCACTGCATTACTGCCGGTGCCTTTGATTCGCAGGGAATAGACTCTCCCTGATGATGTAGTGATCTGCGGTATCATAGTATTCATTGTACCGATTGTCACACCGTAATTGCTAAGTTTATTCTCTATCTGTGTTTTTGTCAAGGACACGATCCAGGGTTCTTTTTCAGGCTCGCTTTCATATTCATCGACAACACCTGTATAATAACTTTGTGTAAGTCCCCATACATTAATTCCATCTTCTGTTCTGCCGCCGCTTGTTGAATAAAAAAATGCCATGATTGTTTTGCCGTTATACTGAACAGTCTCACCTTTTGTTGCAGTAACTGCTGCTACAGCAGTAGATGTTTCGTAGGCTTCTCCCTTATATACCTGAGAATCTACTGTATCTGTCAGCGTATATCCATGACTGATCAGCGAATCGGCAGAATAACCTGTTTTTGTCAACGCATAGCTTCTGGCGCAGACTGCCTGTGCTTTTAAAGCTTCCATAGGCCATGTGCTGGTCATCTCACTGGGGACCACGCTGTATAAATAAACCTCAACATTGATAATGTTCACAGCGGTCAGCGTGCTGTTGCCATATCTTCCGATTTCAATTCTGCCTCTGTACTGCCGGCTTCCAAGATCTATAACTGCAATGTCATCATCATTGGTAACCAATGCCTTAAATTGCGGATATGCAGCTTTTACTCCACCATCGATCAGAAAGGATCCAAAATTACCGGTCACAAGAATACGCTGCTTATTATCACTGCTAAGAGCAGAATATGTAAAACCAAACTGATCCTTGATCAGCCTGAACTGATTCTGCATCTTGGTCTTATCTGTCTCACCGCCAACATAGACCTGCCATATATTACGGTAAACAATGACAGGATACGCATCCACACCTAAAGCAGATAAGGATTCTGCCACTGTTTTTGCAGTGGCATAATCCTTATAAGACTTTTGTAGAATATAATAATATCCCATTGCCGGACTAAAAGTGAACCCTGTCGAACTGGTCAGCGATGTATCACTGACATAGCTGTCATTGATACAGTATCCAAAAGCAAGCTTTGTTGTCACGATCTTTAACGTACTCTTTTGCGTATATAACTGTGTTAATCCGACCCTGACATCTGTCATTGCATCATTGGATGCTGCCGGCGTACTTTGCGGCGGCATCAGCAGGCACCATGCGATTAGAACCGGAATTGCACAAAAATACCGTATTCTTTTCCATGCAGCTCTGTACATTCTCTTCACCATCCCGGTTATTTTAAAATAGTCAGCTTTGGTTTATAACGGAACCAAGCTTTGCCGATGATTTTATCCTCTGCTACAAATTGATTTGTCCAATATCTTGAATCAATGGAAGTATTCCTGTTATCGCCAAGCATAAAATAATGTCCTTGCGGAACAACATAAGGGCCAAAGTCATAATCCCACATAGCTTCCTTCAGATAGTCTTCTTCATAAACAATTCCGTTTATATATAAAACTCCATCAATGATCTGGACCGTATCACCAGGCATACCAATGATTCTTTTTACATAATTCTGTGTTTCATCATCAGGAAATTTAAAAATAATGATATCTCCACGTTTTGGATCACTGAAAAGGTAAGCAAGCCTGTTACCGACAATCTGATCATTCGTCATGATGGTATTCTCCATTGATCCTGATGGCACTACTGCTTTGACGATTACATAGTGTGTTATTATATAAGCTATAAGAAATGCGGCTGCGATCAGTATGACCCAGCTGATGATTTCTCTGGTCACACTTGTTTTCTTTATGGGCTCAGCGATTTCTTCTTTTTCCTGAATAGCCATTTTACATCCTCCTGTCATTCACTCAATGTCACCCTGCGGAGAGTTCTTCATGCATGTATTACGTAACATTACAGAACACATGGACCATCACCGATTTCCACTACATAAAAATCGGCAGCATATCCAATCTTCTCTTTATATATTTTCCCAACGTTTTCGATAAAAGAGGGGATATACTCTTCTTTAACAAGGCTGACTGTACATCCTCCGAATCCAGCTCCTGTCATTCTTGAGCCAATCACGCCCGGCTGATCCCAGGCTGTTTCAACCAGAGTATCGAGCTCAATTCCTGTTACTTCATAATCATCTCGAAGTGATCTGTGGGACGCATTCATCAGTTCGCCAAATAATGCTATATCGTTCTTTTTCAATGCTTCCACTGCACGTACTGTACGCACATTTTCATATACCGCATGCTTTGCTCTGCGAATCCTGCACTCGTCACCAATAACATGTTTGTTTGCTTCGAACTCTGCTTCTGTCAGATCACCAAGAGCATTGATTTTACATACAGTCTGTAATTCTGCCAGTGCTGCCTCACATTCGCTTCTTCTTTCATTGTATTTTGAATCACCAAGACCTCTTTTTTTATTGCTGCTGACAATAACTACTTTTGCTCCTTCCAGCTCGATCGGTGCATACTCAAAAGAAAGATCTGCTGTATCAAGGAATATGGCATGATTTTTCTTTCCCATGGCAATAGCAAACTGATCCATGATTCCACAGTTCACGCCAATAAATTCATTTTCAGCCTTTTGCGTCAGTTTAGCGATTTCAACAAGATCAAGAGTCAATCCAAAGAAAGTCTTTGCTATGAACGCAGTAAGAACTTCAATGGATGCCGAAGAGGAGAGTCCTGATGAATTTGGAATGTTTCCAAAAAGCATGATTTCCATCCCGGAATTAATTACAAACCCTTTGCCCATTAAAACCTTGAGAACGCCCATCGGATAATTTGCCCATTGGTTTTCTTTTTTATATACGATTTCATCCAGTAATGTCTCAATGACTCCGACAGATTCAAAATTCATTGAATAGAACTTAAGTTTGTTGTCTGTCCTCTTTCTTGCGATTGCATAGGTTCCGATCGTAAGTGCGCAGGGAAACACATGTCCCCCGTTATAATCAGTATGTTCACCGATCAGATTCACACGTCCGGGTGAGAAAAACGCAGTTGTTTCTCCTTCACCAAAAATCTTAATAAACTCTTTTGTCAACTTTTCCTTCATACATTTTCTCCCGCTGCATTATTTAAAATAATAAATCCTTCTTTTTCATCAATATTCTGGCACCGTTCGCAATCATGCAAATACCAATAAAACATCCCATAATAATTGATATAATGCCAACTACCAGATTCCAGATCCCCACAGATCTCATTGTCTTATAAATCTTTTCCATTGCCGCTCCTGCCTTTCATGATAATAGTAATTATAATCTATGCACCGTACATAGCATAGTACTTTTCTATTGCTTCTTTCATTGCTTCATCAATAATGATCCTGCCGTTATAAGGGCGGTTGTAAAGATGCTCTACCACCTCGGCCATTGTTACGATTGCTGCCGTTTTGATCTGATACATCTGTTCGATCTCTTTTAAAGCACTGATATCACCTTTTCCTCTTTCCATACGATCAACAGATACGATCAGTCCTTCAACCTTAACTTCACCCTGAGCCATAAGTATCGGCATCGTCTCTTCGATAGATGTACCGGCTGTTGTAACATCCTCTATGATCACTACATGATCACCATCATTGATCGGGCTTCCAAGAAGAATTCCCTTTTCGCCATGATCCTTTATCTCTTTACGATTCGAAGAATACCTGATGTCAATATCATACTGCTCGCTGATTGCCATGGAAGCAGCCACGCTGAGCGGAATTCCTTTATATGCCGGTCCGAATAACACATCAAAGTCCAGACCAAAATTAGCTTTTATTGCATTGGCATAATAGATACCAAGCTTTCGAAGCTGTGCTCCTGTCCTGTAAAAACCGGTGTTAACAAAGAAAGGGGTATTTCTTCCGCTCTTGGTCACAAAATCACCAAATTTTAAAACATTGCAGTCCACCATAAATTCGATAAAGTCCTTCTTGTACTGTTCCATTTCATTTCCTCCGCAATTGCGTTTAATATATTTCATACCAATGGCATTGTTTATATTACATACATCCGCCAAAAGGTCTGTTGTTCTCTTCTACACAGCCTATCAGCTCATTGATATCGCCGATCTGGTTCTTCTTCATAAATGATTCAATTCCAACGATCGTCTTGATCGTTGCATATGGATCCATAAAATTAGCAGTACCCACCGCAACACCTGTTGCTCCTGCCATAATAAATTCCAGAGCATCTTCTCCGCTGCAGATACCTCCCATCCCAATGACAGGTATGGTTACTGCATGAGATGCCTGGTAGACCATGCGCAGCGCTACCGGTTTGATTGCAGGTCCTGATAATCCTCCAGTTTTATTGCCCAGCAGAAACTTTCTTTTATTGATATCAATTTTCATTCCTGTCAGTGTATTGATCAGTGATATGGCATCAGCTCCGCCAGCTTCTGCTGCTTTGGCTGTCGCTGTAATATCTGTAACATTCGGACTCAGCTTCATGATCAAAGGCAGAGCAGCATGCTTTTTCAGGACCGAGGTTATCTCTTCCACCATCTTTGGATTCTGCCCGAAAGCTATTCCGCCTTCTTTCACATTTGGACAGGATATATTGATTTCAAGAAGATCGGCTTCTTTTTTTGTCAACCGCTCTACTACTTCGATATAATCCTCCGTGGATTTACCGCATACATTTACAATAATATTGGTGTTAAAGCTTCTTAAGAACGGAACATCACGTTCAATGAACACATCAATGCCCGGGTTCTGAAGTCCGATAGCATTCAGCATACCGCCGTAAGTCTCTGCTATTCTTGGTGTTTCGTTTCCTTTCCATGGTACGTTGGAAACCCCCTTCGTAACCACTGCTCCGAGAGCATTCAGGTCAACGAACTCACTGTATTCCAACCCAGAGCCAAAAGTTCCGGATGCTGTCATGACCGGGTTCTGGAAGGTAACGCCGGCAATTTTTACTGATGTATTCATATCATTATTCCCCTTAAAAACGCATCACAGCTGTTCTGTGGTGCGATAGTTTTTTACAGCTCAATCTGATCCGCAAAGAACACAGGTCCTTCCTTACAGATTCTTTTATTGTTGACATTGGTATGCTCATCCTTATCCTTTGACTTACATACACAGGCTAAACAGGCTCCGATCCCGCAGGCCATTCTTTCTTCCAATGAAAGCTGTGCCGGGATTCCAAGCTGTTCTGCCAATGCTTTCACACCACGAAGCATAGGGGTCGGTCCGCACGCATATATCATATCACCAGTAATATTCTTTTCACGGATCGCATCAATAACGGTTCCTTTGATGCCTGTACTTCCGTCGTCTGTTGCAATTACTATCTCACAAAGTCCTTCAAAAGCTTCCTTTAAAAAGACTGCATCCCTGTATCCAAGAACGATCGTTTTTTTGCATTGCAGTGTTTTTGCCAGTTCGACCATCGGCGGTATTCCGATGCCTCCGCCAATTAAGATGGCATGACCTGTTCTATCAATCGAAAAACCGTTTCCCAGCGGTCCCATCACCTCGATCGTTTCGCCTTTTTTCACCCTTGACAGCTCCTTTGTTCCTTCACCAAGAACCCTGTAGACCAGACGGAATCTTTTATTTGTCCTGTCAGTTTCACATATACTGATGGGCCTCGGGAGAATTCTTGAACCATCCTTACAGTATACAGATACAAATTGTCCCGGTGCCGCGTGGGATATCATCATATTCTTCAGCCACATATCATATACACCTTCAGAAATCTGATCATTACAGATGACTTCCGCTGCCTGCTTAACAATGTTCATTCTGTTCTCCATTTCATCTCTGATTCATCAAAATTGAATCGTTCTTTTCTATGATTAATCTTTCCTCATTGTATACGATTCCATAA
This sequence comes from Clostridia bacterium, assembly GCA_003252135.1. GTDB lineage: Bacteria > Bacillota > Clostridia > Lachnospirales > Lachnospiraceae > SZUA-448. Next base: position 12,416 of record QKDK01000281.1, on the reverse strand, counting down.
AGAAACGCAACTGTTTTAACCTGTGTCAGAAAAAACATACATCCTCCATAAATTTAATTCTTATTTTATTGAAATAACAACACACTTAGCGTATAATCAGAAAATGCGGAAATTTGTATTTTAAAGAAAGAGGTATAAGAGAGTGGATAACAACTATACTTTAGGAATAGATATCGGTTCAACAACAGTTAAAATAGCAGTTCTGGATCCAGCCGGAGAACTTTTATTCTCCGATTATGAACGGCATTTTGCCAATATACAGTCAACACTTGCCACCCTGCTGGAACGTGCACAGGACATCACTGGACCTATCAGTGTTTCTCCTATGATCACAGGCTCCGGCGGACTTACGATTGCAAAACATCTTGATATTGATTTTGTACAGGAGGTCATTGCGGTAGCGACCTCTTTGAAGGATTTTGCACCTCAGACCGACGTTGCCATAGAGCTTGGCGGTGAGGATGCCAAAATCATATACTTTTCAAATGGCGTTGAGCAGCGCATGAATGGAATATGCGCCGGCGGTACCGGATCATTTATTGACCAGATGGCAAGTTTGTTAAAAACAGATGCCTCCGGTCTTGATGAATATGCCAGGAACTATCAGGCAATCTATCCTATCGCTGCACGATGCGGTGTATTTGCCAAATCAGACATACAGCCGCTCATCAACGAAGGAGCCACAAAACCCGACCTTGCAGCTTCGATCTTTCAGGCGGTGGTAACACAGACCATCAGCGGCCTTGCCTGCGGTAAACCGATCCGTGGCAATGTTGCTTTTCTGGGCGGTCCGCTTCACTTTTTGCCTGAGCTGCGAAAAGCATTTATCAGAACTCTTCATCTGAAAGATGAACAGATCATAGCTCCGGAACACTCTCATCTTTTTGCTGCAATCGGTGCTGCGATGAATGACACGAAAAGATCAACGATATCTCTCTCACAGCTGGCAGACAGACTCAGAGCCGGAATTGAGATGGCATTTGAAGTCAACCGAATGGACCCTTTGTTTGAAACAGAAAATGATTACGAAAGCTTTCTGAAACGTCATGCAGCTCATACTGTAAAAAAAGGAGACCTGTCGACCTATGAAGGGGATTGCTTTCTTGGTATCGATGCCGGCTCTACAACTACAAAGATCGCTTTGATCGGTAAAGACGGTACACTATTATACTCCTTTTATAGCAATAATAACGGAAGTCTTCTGAAAACTACCATAAAGGCTCTGAAAGAAATCTATGACAGACTGCCCTCCCGCGCACGTATTGTGCGTACCTGTTCCACAGGATACGGCGAGCATCTTGTAAAAGCAGCACTCATGCTGGACGAGGGCGAGGTCGAAACAGTCGCTCATTATTATGCTGCAGCATTTTTTGAGCCTGCCGTTGATTGCATCCTCGATATAGGCGGTCAGGATATGAAATGCATCAAGATCAAGGATGGCTCCGTCAACAGTGTGCAGCTGAATGAGGCTTGTTCCTCTGGTTGCGGTTCTTTTATTGAGACTTTTGCAAAATCACTTGATTACGAAGTAGCTGATTTTGCAAAAATCGCTCTTTATGCCAAGAACCCAGTCGATCTTGGTACACGCTGTACGGTATTCATGAACTCCAAAGTCAAGCAGGCACAGAAGGAAGGCGCAACCGTAGCAGATATTTCTTCCGGACTTGCCTATTCTGTCATAAAAAATGCTTTATATAAAGTTATCAAAATATCAGATGCCAGGGATCTCGGTGAAAAGGTCGTTGTTCAGGGCGGTACTTTCTATAATGATGCTGTTTTAAGAAGCTTTGAAACAATATCCGGCTGTGAAGCAGTCAGACCTGATATCGCAGGAATCATGGGCGCCTTTGGCGCTGCTCTGCTTGCAAGAGAGCATTATAGCGGCACCATGACTAGTCTTTTAACACAAGAACAGCTAAGCGAATTGCGCTTTGAATCAAGCATGTCGCGCTGTAAGGGCTGTACCAACAGCTGTCTTCTGACTGTTAACAAATTTACCGGAGGCAGACAGTTCGTTTCCGGCAATCGTTGTGAACGCGGTGTGGGCAAAGTTAAAAACAAAGATAATATTCCAAATCTTTTTGATTATAAGATGCAGCGTCTCTTTTCCTATGAACCTTTATCAGAAGAAAAAGCAGTCCGCGGAACGGTCGGAATTCCAAGAGTCTTAAATCTTTATGAAAACTACCCATTCTGGTATACCTTTTTTACAAAACTCGGATACAGGGTCGTACTCTCTCCTGCATCCACCCATAAGATTTATGAACTTGGAATTGAATCCATTCCAAGCGAATCCGAATGTTATCCTGCAAAGCTGGCACATGGTCATATCATGTGGCTGCTGAAAGAAGGGGTTAACTTCATATTCTATCCATGTATTCCTTATGAGCGAAAAGAGATCTCCGATACAGGAAATCACTATAACTGTCCGATCGTGACTTCCTATGGCGAGAATATTAAGAACAATGTGGAAGAACTGCGTGATGAACATATCGACTATATTAATCCTTTCCTTTCTTTTGAAAGCGAAAAAATCGTAAGCGACAGACTGGTTGAGATTTTTACAAAGCGGGATCTTCCTGTGGGTGAAATCCGTGCCGCAGCACAGGCTGCCTGGGCTGAGATGGACTTGGCAAGAAAGGATGTCTCCAGAAAAGGGGAAGAAACGATTCAATACCTGAAAGCAACCGGCCGAATGGGCATTGTACTGGCAGGCCGCCCTTACCATCTGGATCCAGAGGTTCACCACGGTATTCCGGAACTCATCACTTCATATGGCGTGGCTGTTCTGACCGAAGACAGTGTTTCTCACCTTGCAGAGGTAGAACGTCCCATGATGGTAGTTGATCAGTGGATGTACCATTCAAGGCTCTATGCAGCGGCAACTTATGTTAGATCGCAGGAGAATCTGCAGCTGGTACAGCTGAATTCCTTTGGCTGCGGTCTTGATGCCGTAACAACTGACGGTGTAAATGATATTCTGACATCTGCAGGAAAAATATATACAGTATTGAAAATTGATGAAGTCAACAATCTTGGTGCGGCCAGAATCCGTATCCGTTCTCTGTTGTCTGCCATCAATGACCGTCAGGTAAAAGGTCACCACAGCAGTATAAAATCTCCGGCTCATCACAGAGTAATCTTCACAAAGAAAATGAAAGAAGAATTTACCCTGCTCTGTCCGCAGATGTCCCCGATTCATTTTACAGTTCTTGAACGTGCCTTATCTTCCTGCGGATATAAGCTGAAGATTCTTGATAATGACAATCGTCAGTCCATTGACGTCGGTCTGAAGTTTGTTAACAACGATGCCTGCTTCCCTTCTCTTATGGTAGTAGGACAGATCATGGATGCCTTGCAGTCCGGAGATTACGACCTGAACAAAGTCGGTATCATGATCAATCAGACTGGCGGAGGCTGCCGTGCAACAAACTACATCGGTTTCATACGCCGTGCGCTTGAAAAAGCAGGTATGTCCCATATACCGGTCGTGTCCTTCAGTATGAAGAAGCTGGAAGACAACCCTGGCTTTAAAATTGACATACCAATGCTTTTAAAAGCCATCCAGGCATTAATATACGGAGATTTATTCATGCGTGTCCTGTACAGGACCAGGCCATACGAAAAGATAAAGGGTTCAGCCAATGCGCTTCATAAAAAATGGGAAGAAAAGTGCTGCCAGGATGTGGAGAAGGGCAGCTGGATAACCTTTAATAAAAATATTAAGCATATAATACAGGAATTTGATGAACTGCCGATTGATGATTCCATTCGCCGTCCAAGAGTCGGTATTGTTGGAGAGATCCTTGTAAAATTCCTTCCAAGTGCCAATAACTTCCTTGTTGATTTGCTGGAAGCAGAAGGTGCAGAAGCAGTTGTTCCAGATCTTCTCGACTTTTTCCTGTATGGGTTTATCGATGATGTATATAAAGCAGAGTATCTTGGCAAGAGCAAGACCTCTGCAGTTATGGCAAAGCTTTATATCTTTGCTCTGGAAACAATGCGCAGGGGCATGACCACTGCATTAAAGAAAAGTAAACGCTTCTATGCTCCATCCAAAATACAGGAACTGGCTGATTATGCAGCTCCCATTGTATCGATCGGCAATCAGACCGGTGAAGGCTGGTTCCTGACCGGTGAGATGGTGGAACTGATACATTCTGGTGTCCCGAATATTGTTTGTGCACAGCCGTTTGCCTGTCTGCCAAATCACATCGTTGGGAAAGGTGTCATAAAAGAACTACGCCGCAGATATCCAAAAGCAAATATAGTTGCTGTTGATTATGATCCGGGTGCCAGTGAAGTTAATCAGCTCAATCGAATCAAACTTATGCTTTCTACAGCTGCTAAGAATATGAAATAACAAAAATGAGAGAAGGATTTTTGCAAATATCCCTTCTCTCATTATATTTAATCCTTATTTACCACTTTTATTCAGCAAATCTTCATAACGTCAGTTCACTAATATGATCTGTCATAGAACTTCGTTTTTCCTTTACACTCAGATGCCAGGCGTATCTGCTACTCTATCTGCCAGTCAACTGGTTCTGCTCCATTTGCACGCAAGAACTCATTCGCTCTGCTGAAATGCTTACAGCCCATAAATCCCCGATAGGCTGATAAGGGACTTGGATGAGGTGCTGTTAAGATCAAATGCCTGGGATTCGTTAACATCGGTATCTTGCTTTGTGCCGGCTTTCCCCACAGCATATATACAATGGGCCGATCCTGCTGATTCACTGCCTGGATCACAGCATCTGTGAATTTCTCCCATCCTTTGCCCTGATGGGAATTTGCTTCATGCGCACGCACAGTCAATACAGTATTCAATAAAAGCACACCCTGATCAGCCCACTTTTTTAGGTATCCATGTCTTGGAATACTGCACCCTAAATCATCTGCAAGTTCTTTATAAATATTCACTAACGATGGCGGTATCTCCTGCTGGTCTTTTGGAACAGAGAAACAAAGACCATGTGCCTGATTCACATTGTGGTATGGATCCTGGCCCAGAATCATTACTTTCACCCGGCTTAATGGCGTGAAGTGAAATGCATTGAAAATATCATCAGCTGGCGGATAGATGATCTGTTTGCCATATTCTTCTTTAATAAATCTGTATAGCTCTGTGTAATATGTTTTTTTAAACTCAGGACCTATCTGCTCAAGCCAGTCATTTTGTATCGCTCCCATGCTTTCGCTCCATTCTGTCTGTCATTTTCTTTTCTTCTGGTATCTCTTTATCTTTGCACTATCATTATTACAGCACAGATCAAAACTGATGTGTGCAATCACACCAGTCCTATATTGCAAGACCTTATAATTAATGTCTTACACTGATGCCTTTTGAATGCAGATATTGTTTCACATCCCTGATCTCCATCTCACGATAATGGAAAAGTGAGGCTGCGAGCACAGCATCCGCTTTCCCTTCTGTTAATGCATCATAAAAATGCTCCATCTTTCCAGCACCGCCGGATGCGATGACAGGGATGGAAACAGCTTCTGAAATTGCGCTTGTCAGAGCCAGGTCGTACCCTTCTTTTGTACCGTCACAATCCATACTGGTCAGAAGAATCTCTCCAGCGCCTAGCTTATTGGCTCTGACTGCCCATTCAACAGCGTCCATGTTCATATCAACACGGCCTCCGTTTTTATATACATTCCAGCCACTGCCATCCGCTCTTTTCTTAGCATCGATCGCAACAACAACACACTGACTTCCAAACTTTTCTGCAGCTTCAGAGATCAAAGCAGGATTCATCAGAGCAGCTGAATTTACTGCAATTTTATCAGCTCCTTCACGAAGAATCATTTTAAAATCATCGACTGTCCGGATTCCTCCGCCAACAGTAAACGGAATAAATATTGTTTCAGCCACTTTTCTGACCATATCAAGCGTTATATTTCTGGAATCCGAAGATGCTGTTATATCAAGAAAAACAAGCTCATCCGCACCCTCTTTTCCATATTGTGCACCGACCTCGACAGGATCTCCTGCATCGCGCAGATTCAGAAACTGTGTTCCTTTTACAACTCTTCCATTCAATACATCAAGACAAGGTATTATTCTTTTTGTAAACATAGCATATCTCCTCACATTATAATGCTGCAAAATTCTTTAGTATCTGAATACCTGTATCACCGCTCTTTTCCGGATGGAACTGACAGGCAAAAATATTATCATGTTCAACACTTGCATGAATTAAAGTGCCGTATTCTGTAGTCGCTGCAACATCTGACTCGTTTTCAGCCCAAAGATAGTAGGAATGTACAAAATATACATATGCCGGATCGTTAATCCCCTGAAACAGCTTTGCACCTGGTTTAATCTGTAATGAGTTCCATCCCATATGAGGAATCTTCAGACCTTTTGTCTCCGAAATTAACTTTATCTTGCCCGGCAGGATGTTAAGCCCTTCGACACCTTCACTCTCGTCGCTGCTTTCAAACATCAGCTGAAGGCCAAGACAGATTCCGAGAAAAGGTTTTCCTGAAGCTGCGACTTCCCGGATAACTTCAACCAATCCATACTGGTGCAGTTTTTCCATCGCTACTCCAAATGCTCCAACACCCGGAAGAATCACCTTGTCTGCCTTCCTTAGCATATCGGCATCTCTTGTGATCACTGCCTCCTCCCCTATGGAAAGCAAAGCTTTTTCAACGCTTCTCAAATTACCTGCATCATAATCAATGATTGCTATCATGCTGCCATTCCTCCATTTCTCTCACCAATCTTTTATATAACTTCCGCTTCTCAAAATACTCTAGTAAAATTATCACCAATTTATGAGAACCAGAAATTTGAAAATCTGTCAGCAGAAAATGCAGATTATATTCCTGCATTAATTTGCTGGCAGATTATCAATTACTTCATATACGCGGGCACTGTATACAGCCTGCGAATCACTGCTTATCAAGACATTGGCATCATCTTCGGACAAGCCGTAAGTTTCATTTAATGCATATACAATTTCTGACCGTACTCCGTTCAGGTCATCCTCAATGCCCAACTGTGTACCATAGAAAATATATTTGTTGTATCTCATTAAACCTTTCAGAAGTGAATTCAGTGCTTCGGCTTCATTGCCTTTTGCATGGAAAACCTGATATGAATTCAATTGTTTGTTAACATACATTACCGTGATAATTTTTTCATACAACGCGATGTCTTCATCCTGTATGTCAAGACCATATACATCGTTGTACGCCTCATCATACCTGTCAAGATTGAAATTCGTATCTGCACTTGCAATAGCAACACGATACGTGTAAATATTCGTACCGGCAACAACTACCACAAGAATGACTGCAAAGAGTACAAAAATAAAGGAAGCACCAAATTTATTGATTTTACCATCTTCATTCTCAATCTCATCCAGCAGCTCTCTTCTTGCCTGCTCCCGCTTATCTTTGAGTTCCTTCTTCTTTTCAAGTTTGACCAGCTTCTGCTCTTTTTTCTTTTCAGAAGAAGCCGCCTTATCTTCCTGACTTTTTTTCGCATCTTCTTCTTTTTTCTTTTTAGCTTCAATCTTTGCCTGTTTATCAGCTTCTTTTTTATTTGAGGCGGCAATTTCGTCTTCATCGAACTTTGCCAGCGCCTCAGCCTTAAGTTTTTCTATTTCCTCGTCAGATCGTTCTTGTTTAATATTTCCAAAAAGTCTTTGTAAGAGCCCCTTTTTCTTCTTTTTCTTTGCTTTTTTACTGTTTTGTACTTCATTTATATCTGGTATTAAATCACGAAGATCAGAGTCATCAAAAGCACTTGCATCATCCCTTGCCCCATAGTTACTGTCAACTGATCTCGATACAGCAGATGGTTTAACCTCTTCTTCCATCAGGTTTTCTTCAGGTTCATCCGCATTTATGGAATTCCAGAACGCCATAATGTCATCGTCTTCGTTCAGACTGTCAAAAAGTTCCTGATCTTCAGACTTTGTGTCTTCTTTCGGAAATTCCTGCACCTGCCCACTGCCCATGCTTTCATTTTGTATATCGTCAAAGGAGGGGGCAGAAGTCTCATTGATCTCAAGATTGCCAAAATCAGGTATCTCTTCCTCTTCTTTGCTGACCTCTGCCTGCTCAAATAATTCACCGAGCATATCATTGATCTCGTCAGGGTCAACAGTTGTATTATTTATCTCCTGTTCTTCCGGATATTCCGAAAGGATATCATCAAGCATTTCAGGGAAATCCCCTTCCATGGTATCAACATCCTTTGACTCGCTCAGACTGATGTGATCCTGCAGATCCTGACCGTCTTCAAATTGTTCCTCCGAAAAAATATCCTCTTCAGGTATGATTTCATCCTCGGCAGCAAGCTTCACCAAGGGTTCAAATCTTTCTGCATTTGAAGCTTTGACAGTCCTTGCCGGAAAATCAGGAAAAATATTATCTGTTTCATCAAGCTGATCCTCGTCATCCAGCTCAAATTCATCAAGATCTTTTTGAAACAATTCATCAAAAAAGGAATCATCCAGTTCATCATGTATGCTATATTGACTCCCAGCTGGCTCTGCACCCGGTGCAGTCTCCTGCACAAATGATCTGTTATTACCGTTATCAGCATTTGATTCCATGAAAGATTCACTGTTCCTGTTTTCTGTTTCCTTTTCTTTATTTGGCACTGGTTTTTTTTGCTTCTGCACTTCATTTCTCGGAATATCTGCTGACATAACAGAACTAAGCAGACTATCCAGATAGGATTCGTCTGCCTTGCGCTTCGATTCACAGTTCTTGCAATATTCTGTTCCAGTGGTAACATCAATTCCACACGACTTACATTTTGCCACGCCAACACCACCTGACTTAACTTTCGTCCATCTTATTCTTTGTTCATTTTACAAGCAGTTTATCAATTGCCTCGACCAGGGACCCGATCTCTGGTTTTGTTAACTGTGCATCTGCACCAAGCAGTTCGCCTTTTCTGCGCATCTCTGGATTGATCAGGGAAGAAAAGATCACCACCGGCAAGTGCTTGAGCTTCGCATCTGTTTTTATCAGTTTAGTCAGCATATGTCCATCCATCTTAGGCATCTCTATATCTGTAACAACAAGCGATACGCTGTTGTGTAATATACCAGCATCACGGAATGCACAAAGTTTATCCCATGCTTCCTGCCCATTGGTCGTGGATATTATATTGACAAAACCTGCTTTGATCAGGCAGTCATGTATCAGTCTGATCAGCAGAGGTGAATCTTCTGCAATAAGAATAGGCGTTGAACGTCTTTCTCTCATACCCATATCATCTATTTGTGAAGTTCTAAGTCCGGTTTCCGGACTGATATCAGAAACTATCTTTTCAAAATCAAGAATAACAATTAATTTACCATCCAGCTTAATGATGCCAGTCGCAACACCTTTATCGCCATTGTTCATAGTTGCATCCGGTTTTTGAATATCTGCCCATGACAATCTGTGTATTCCGACTACTCTCTGTACATGAAAAGCAGCATTCAGATTGTTGAAATTAGTTACAATATACATGTCTTTGCTTTCATCAGGAGAAACCTTCATACGTAAACAGGTAGCAAGGTCTATGATCGTAATGATCTCATCTCTTGGCATAAAAATTCCTTCTACAGCGGGATGTGCATTCGGAACCGGTGTTGGTTTTTTAAAGGGAAGTATCTCTTTCACCTTTGCAACATTTATTCCATATAAATGATCACCTACAGAAAACTCCAAAATCTCCAACTCATTTGTTCCACTTTCAAGTAATATATTCGTTTCCATAGCAACACCTCCAAATAGTAGTGATTATATTCACATTATACAACAGGCACCTCAATAATACAATTATTTCATTTTAAATATCACGGTTTGAGAATCTTTAATCATAAAAAGGCTCATCGTTGTTGGTGAAAAATCTTTCGGTACTTCAAATACCAATACAGCCTCCTGTGACGCCAAAGGATCAAGCAAGACGTTCAAATATTGAAAATCATTCAGCAGGATGGATGTGTTCGGAACATAATATCCCTTGCTGTCCACATCAAGATGGTAGGCCATGCCAATTGGTAAAATATCAACACTCTGCTGCTGGTCAGATGTATTTTTCACCTGCAGACTTACGATCAGAAGCTGATTCGAGCTGCTGTAGGGTTCAATACGGCTTGACTCTCCGACTGTATAGCTGTCATAGAATTCATACCCCAGATATGTTGTTTCAATCGCATCATTCCCCAAAATGGAAGATAAGTCAGTGTTCGAAACGGTATCATTTCCTGTTCCTGTCGGCTCATTCGTATTGGAGGAATCCTCTGTGCTGTCAGTTGGCGCTGCTGTCGGCGTTGATGTAATCGGCACTTCTGTCGGAACCGGTGTCAGCGTTATCAGATCATCTCTATCCAGCAATCCGCCGGTGTAACTCTGGTCATGCTGCAGCAGGAGGTCAGCTGAATACTCAGCAAGTACTGCTTCATTACTTTCTGAAAGATCATGCTCCCATAACGAACAGCCAGACAGACCCAGTATACTAAAGAGCACAACAATAATTATTGATTTCTTCAAGTTTTTTTCCTCCCGCAAAAACACATAATATCATTGGGGCCAAAATACTTTTTGACCCCAACATCATGTATTATTACAATAATAATAACACCTTACTATATTTTCGGCAATAATTGAAACAAACTTTATATAAAAAAATAACAAATGTGAAATTTATTTTTACAAATTAACACATTTGTTACTTTTATTTATCTGTTGGAAGCATCCAGTTCTATCCAGAATTCTACACCGGTTTCGTGATTTCTTACCCCATATGGCATGGAGTGCGAATCCATGATTGCCTTTACAATGGAAAGCCCAATTCCGTTTCCGCCATATTCTCTTGTACGGGCTTTGTCCACTTTGTAGAATTTGATCCAGACATTATCGATGTCTTCTTCCGGTATCTGTTCACCTGTATTAAATACGGCGACACGCAGGATATCGTCCTTCTGGATCGTCTTTATTTCTATGATTTTAGCGCCATCTGCATGATTTATGGCGTTGCTGACATAGTTCGTTATGACTTCTTCAATCATATATTCGTCTGCCCAGACAAAAATCGGATCTTTCTTTTCAAAATGTACTGTGATTTCCTTTTGTTTGAGAAGAATATCTGTAGCATTCAAAACTGAGGTTATCAACCCGCATATATCGAATCTTTGAATCTCCAGCTGATTGTTACCATGCTCAATCTGATTCAGTGACAGGAGCTTTTTTACCATCTGATTCATTTTTACTGCTTCATCAATAATTACATCACAATAAAAATCTCTGCTCTCCTGATCATCACTGATGTTATCTTTCAGACCTTCCGCATATCCCTGAATCAAGGCTATCGGAGTCTTCAGTTCATGCGTAACATTCGAAAGGAAATCCTTTCGCATCTCATCAATTTCAACTTTTCTCTCGATATCAGTTTTCAGCTCGGTGTTTGCCGTCTTTAACTCAGATATAGTCCTTTCCAGGCGTTCGGACAGATTATTGATACTGTTTCCCAGCTCGCCGATCTCATCCTTTGATGTAATTTTATACTTTACATCAAAATCAAGTTCAGACATACGCTTGGCAATGGAAGAAAGGCTTATGATAGGCTTCGTGAAACGGGAAGTGAACAGATAAGCGATCAGACTTCCCAGCAGTATCGTTACGATACCGATATAAGCAAGAAACTGATTTGATATGTTTACAGATTCCTGAATACTTTCGAGATTGGCACGTACAAAAACGCCATATCCGTTGTCCAGCGTTCCATACAGGTCAATGTAGCTGGAACCCAGTATTTCATCATGCTGCGAGTAGATTCCGTAGTAATCATAGCTTTCCAGCACTTTTACATCATCAATGCCTGGTGTATTAAAAACAGGATAGGTATACGCCTGAATGGAATCATTAATTCGTGCGCTCTCTCTTACTTCGTTACCGTTCGCTGCAATGTTGCCTTTGTTTCCAAGCCGTACCAGCCATGGATAAATAATGTATGTGTCGTAGGAGGTTCCAAGAAAGCTCGTCATGACCCATTCATTTGTCAGATAGATCTTAACATTATAATCAACTTCCATTTTGTCGATCTGTGCAACATGTTCTTCATCCATTTCGGATTCATAATAATCAGACAGATAGCTCTGAAGCTCGTTGTATGCATCTGTTAAAACTAATTTTTTACTATACACATAATAGCTTTGTAAAAATGAACGGTTCAGCGTCCAGTACAAGACTATGGTAAGTGTAATTGCAATTGTCAGGAATAAAGCGATCTTTAGCCTGAATGAGTGTCTCATTATTCATCCGCCTCAACTTCAAATTTATATCCCATGCCCCAGATAGTTTTGATATAGTCACCTTTTTCACCCATCTTGCTTCTGAGTTTCTTTACATGGGTATCAATAGTTCTGGCATCACCAAAATAATCATAATTCCAA
>QKDK01000027.1 GCA_003252135.1 Clostridia bacterium | reverse complement strand
AGGAAACGGAGGATGCTTTGGGGCAATATACAGCAGAACTGCCGGATGCGGCGGTTGAATCATCAATTTATATTGAAAAGATCGATGGTATTTCAGATGATTTCATCAGAGGTGTTGATATATCCAGTATTATTTCCGAAGAAGAAAGCGGCGTTGTCTATTATGATCAGGATGGCAATGAAGCTGACATCTTTAAAATACTTGCAGATGCAGGGGTAAACTACATCAGGGTCAGAGTCTGGAATGATCCATATGATGCAGACGGTAACGGATATGGAGGCGGAAATAACGACACAGAAAAAGCTGCAGTGATCGGAAAAAGAGCAGCTGAATACGGTATGAAGCTGCTGGTGGATTACCATTACTCCGATTTTTGGGCAGATCCCTCAAAGCAGCAGGCGCCAAAAGAGTGGAAAGATATGACGCTGGATGAAATGTCAGATGCCGCATATACATTTACGAAAGAGAGCCTTACACAAATACTGGAGGCTGGTGCGGATGTCGGCATGGTCCAGATCGGAAATGAAAACAATAACGGAATGGATGGGTATACTGTATGGAAAGATATTTCAAATCTTGTGGCAGCCGGAAGCAATGCGGTAAAAGAAGTCGGTGCCGCGTATAACAGAGATATTCTTGTTGCCATTCATCTGACGAACCCTGAAGACCCGACCAAAATCAATACGATCATAGAAAGGCTGATCAAGCGCGATGTAGCATTTGATGCAGTTGCGTTATCATACTATCCATACTGGCATGGAACGCTTGAAAATCTAACTTCTCTCATGACATCGATCGTAGATACATATAATAAAAAGGTATTTGTGGCTGAAACGTCCTATTGTTATACGCTCGAAGATGGTGACGGTCATCCAAACAGTGTGGATGATAAAGACCTGAATAAGAATTACACTGCCAGCGTACAGAGTCAGGCGACCGCTATAAGGGATGTCATGGAAGCTGTGTCTGCTGTCGGTGAAAATGCTCTTGGTGTATTCTACTGGGAGCCGGCCTGGATACCGGTTCAGGTCTATGATCCGGATGCGGATAATGCATCAGAAATACTGGCAGAGAATAAAGTCCTTTGGGAGACATACGGATCAGGGTGGGCATCCAGCTACTCGAAGGACTATGATCCGGAGGATGCAGGAGTATACTATGGCGGATCATCCTGGGATAATCAGGCTTTGTTCGATTTTACGGGGCATCCGCTCGAATCGCTGAATGTTTTTTCCTATGTGAAGTATGGAACTATATGTGATCTGGCGGTTGATTTTGTAACGAACCCATCTGTCGATGTCAATATAGGCTCAGAAGTTGTCCTGCCGGAAACGGTTTATGTTGTTTTTAATGACCGGTCAAAAAACGGCGACACCAAAGTGGAATGGAATCAGGAACAGATAGATGCGATCGATACCCAGGTTGCAGGTGAGTATACAATAGAAGGACTACTGCCGGATGGGTCATATGCTTACTGCGCTGTAAAAGTCGCACTGATGAACTGGATCGTTAACAGCAGCTTTGAAGACCCTGACAGGAGCATGTACACTATTCTTTTTGATGGAACCGACCCTACCGATTATCAGGTCAAGGAGTCAGATGCTTATTCGGGAACAACAGCGCTCCATTTTTACAGTGCTGGTGATGTTTATTTTCAGGCTGAACAGACACTGACTGGTCTTGAAGACGGTGAGTATTTCTTTTCTTTATGCGCACAGGGCGGCGATCTTGGGGATGATTCCAACCTTTATATCTATGCTGTCTCTGGAGGAGAGACATGGACAACGGCCTTTTCTGTAGATGGCTGGCAGGAATGGCAGAAGCCGGAGCTTTCAGGGATTATGGTTTCCGGAGGGACAGTAACAGTCGGAGTAGCAGTTTATGGGGCTCCCAAAGGCTGGGGAACCATTGATGATTTCTATCTTTGCAAGCTGAAATAGTGTTGAATTTTATGAGCAACCGTTTGCAAACCATAAAAACAACACGAAATCTGTAGTTGCATAACAATGTGAAATATGCACAAAATTACAGGCGTTCTATCGTAAAATATATACATTGACAATAAAACATCTCTCTGTTATCCTATGTGTAAAGGATAACCGTTTGCGCAATGAGGCGTTTTTTCTGTTAATTTGCACAAGCGTTTATACTGTAATGGATTCGAAATATTCTTGAGGAGGAATAACGATGAAAAAAAGAAAAGTATTGGCAATCGTAATGGTGGTTATGATGTTTGCTGGTCTGACAGCATGCGGAAAGAATACCACAACAAACAGTACAGCAACACCGACACCGACAGTAGCTGCAGCAACTGACACAGCGACTGCAACACCAGAACCGACAAAGGAAGCAGAAGCAACAGCAACACAAGCACCGGCAGCCCTTGAAACAGTAGAACTTACCATGTGGGGCGCTGAAGAAGATCAGACGATGCTTGCTGAAATGGTAGAAGCATTTAAAATTGCTTATGCAGACAAAGCAAATTTTGTAATCAATCTTGGTGTTGAATCAGAATCAACAGCAAAAGATACTGTTCTTACTGATATTGAAGCAGCAGCTGATGTTTTTGCATTTGCTGATGACCAGTTGAATGAACTTGTGAATGCAGGTGCATTACAGGCTGTTCAGATCGATACAGACGCTATCATCGCTGCAAACGGCGGATCAGAAGCTGGTTCTGTAAAGGCTGCAACATCTGACGGAACATTATATGCATACCCGATGACAGCAGATAATGGCTATTTTATGTTCTATAATAAAGAGTATTTCACCGCAGATGATGTTATGTCACTTGACAAAATGATGGAAGTAGCTGCAAATGCAGGGAAACAGATTACAATGCAGTTTGACAGCGGCTGGTATCTGTATTCCTTCTTCCAGGGCGCAGGCCTCAGTCTTCAGCTTCAGACAGACGGAACAAACCTTTGCGACTGGAACTCAGCTACAAATGCAATCAAAGGCGTAGATGTTGCACAGGCTATGCTTGATATCGCAGCAAATCCTGGTTTTGTAAGTCTTGGTGATGCAGCATTTGTTACCGGTGTTCAGGACGGCTCCATTATTGCAGGTGTTAACGGAACCTGGAATGCCAATGTAGCAGCTGAAAGCTGGGGAGATAACTACGCAGCAACCAAATTACCTACCTATACAGTAGCAGGACAGCAGGTTCAGAT
The DNA here is from genome assembly GCA_003252135.1 of Clostridia bacterium. Lineage (GTDB taxonomy): Bacteria > Bacillota > Clostridia > Lachnospirales > Lachnospiraceae > SZUA-448. The sequence goes on along the minus strand of QKDK01000027.1, from coordinate 3,468 downwards.
GTCAAGCTTTGCAGGCTACAAGCTGGTCGGCGTTAATGCATATTCCGATAATGTTGGCTGGGCTATGTACCTTGCAGAATGGATCACAAATTATGACAATCAGGTGAAACGTTTTGAAACGAGAGGCCTTGGGCCATCTAATGTTGAAGCAGGCGCATCTGCATCAGTTCAGGCATCTCCTGCCATTGCAGCACTTGCACAGCAGTCCCTGTATGCAACAGTTCAGCGTGTTGGCGGCAATTACTGGTCACCTACTGAGACCTTCGGAGCTATCATGGCAGCTGGAAACACTGACGGAACAGATCTTCAGACTCTGCTTGATAACATGGTAGCTGGTATTACAGCACCTGTTCAATAGTTTGTATTGAAAGTTAAAATGACCCACATGCGGGGCTGTAGCTTCGCATGTGGGTTGCCTTTTAAGGAACATTATCAAGGGAAGGGTATAGACGGCTTTACATGGGACTGTAGAGCTGCAGACTGTACGATAAGGAGCCGATATGAATAAAAAACTGATTGCACTTAGAGACGGATTTCTTCGACCTGGAAAGTCATTTATTGAGGGGGATATCTTTGTAAAGCTGTCGGCATTGTTTATGGGAGCAGGGTATTTCAGAAGAAAACAATTTATTAAGGGTTTACTTATCACAATATTTCAACTGGTTGTGATTTTCTTTGCGTATACGGTAGCTGTACCATATTTATCAAAAATTACAACACTCGGGACGGTGCAGCGGGAATCGGTATTTAATTTTGAAACAATGAAAAATGAAGAGAATGATTATGATCATTCCTTTAAAATATTACTGTATGGTATCATCTGTATTGTTATTCTGACAGCAGCTGTTATCATCTATTTTACTAATCTGGTCAGAGTCAGAAACCTGCAGCTGCTTGCTGAAAAGGGAAAGCATATCAATAATATCATTGAAGATATCAGAGCGTATAAAAATGATAAATTCCATATGACTTTATTGTTTTTTCCGATACTCGGCATACTGCTTTTTACAATCATACCGCTGCTCGTCATGATATCGGTCGCATTTACGAATTACGACCAGAATCACATGCCTCCAACCTCGCTGTTTACCTGGGTCGGTGTTGAGAACTTCAAAAACATGTTTACGAACAGTGTTACGATCAGTTTTGGTTATGCATTTAAAAAGGTTCTTGGCTGGACACTTGTGTGGGCATTCTTTGCTACATTTACAAATTACATCGGCGGAATTTTACTTGCCATGTTCATAAATAATCGTAAGACAAAATTCCAGAAAGTATGGAGAATGCTTTTTGTAGTAGCTATCGCTGTTCCACAGTTCGTATCCTTGCTGCTTGTCCGTAATTTCTTTGCAGATACCGGTATTGTGAATACCATCTGCAGTAATATCGGACTGACCCACATACTGCAGAACATCGGACTGGTAAGCGAAAACATAACATACATTCCGTTCCTGACCAATCCAGGATGGGCAAAATTCATGATCATTCTGATCAACATGTGGGTCGGTATTCCTTATCTGATGCTGATCGCGACAGGTGTTCTAATGAATATTCCGATGGATATCAGAGAGAGCGCAAGGATTGACGGTGCGAACGGATTTCAGGAGTTCACAAGAATTACAATGCCTTATATGCTGTTTGTTACAGGTCCGTTCCTTGTAACGCAGTTCGTCGGGAATATCAATAACTTCAATGTGGTATATCTGCTGACACAGGATGTTTATGTAACACTGGATCAGGCACTAGCCAATTCAAGAGCGAAGGAGATCGATCTTTTGATCAGCTGGCTCTTCCGACTGACCAACGAGTATTATAATTATAAGATGGCATCCGTCATCGGTATTATGGTCTTCATCATTTGTGCGATCTTTACCCTGATAGCATTTAATTCGATGATACGCGGGAATAAGGAGGAGAATTTCCAGGTATGAAAAAAACGATCAAATCCATCATTCGCCACCTCATATTAAGCGTACTGGCAATCGTCTGGCTGATACCGATCATCTGGTTGTTCTGTACCTCTTTCAGTGCATATCCAGGTATTAATATCAGTAAGTTCTTTCCGGAAAAATGGACTCTGCAGAATTACAGACTTCTGCTTTTTGATACAGATACCGTAGCACAGTTTCCAAACTGGTTCATGAATACACTGATGATTGCGGTATTTACCTGTATCATCTCAAGCATGTTCGTTCTTATGGTCAGCTATGCCATCAGCTGCATGCGTTTCAAGATGCGCAAACCTTTCATGAACATTGCGATTCTTTTGAATCTGTTTCCGGGATTTCTGGCAATGATTGCAGTTTACTTTATTTTAAAATCACTGAATATGACCAATACCCGTATCGGACTGATTCTTGTTTATTCGGGGAGCTCAGGTCTTGGTTATCTGGTCGCAAAGGGATTCTTTGATACCATATCAAAATCACTTCGTGAAGCTGCCAGTATCGAAGGCGCATCCCAGCTGCAGATATTCACCAAAATCGTATTACCGATATCAAAACCAATTATTGTTTATACAGTAATCAGTGCATTTCTTGTACCATGGATGGATTTCATCTTTGCACGTATTATATTGAATTCAGGAATATCTTCTGAACAGACTGTGGCAATCGGACTTTACCGAATGCTTGATAAAACATTGATCAATAGCTATTTTGCACGATTCTGTGCCGGAGGTGTGATTGTATCCATTCCAATTTCGGTGCTCTTTATGTTCATGCAGAAGTTTTATGTTGAAGGTATCACTGGCGGTTCTGTAAAAGGATAACATATCATGGACTATAAAATGACAGTATAAATATTAATAGAAAAACGGATCTTGGAGGAAGCATACAGCAGGCTTCCTCCTTTTTACAAATGAGAATCAGTGATTACAACAAGTAAAAATGTAATTACATCAGATAAAGCTGTGAGTGCAACAGAAAAAAGCGGTGAGTGCAACAAGCAGAAAATTGTGTACTTCAATTGCAGAGATCTATCCTTTTATGAATATACTGACTGCGGGTCAACAAATTCATGCGGATTGATTTTAGATATGAAAAGAGGTATGATATGTGAATAATGTCATCTTCCAAAGGAGAATTTCATGAACAACAGAGATCATACCTATATCAGCATTGTACCTGCAGCGAGGCAGCTTGCACATCAGTCACTGGAATTTTACGCTTTTATTCATTTTACAGTAAATACTTTTACTGATAAGGAATGGGGAGACGGTACAGAATCTGAAAGCATATTCAATCCCAAGGAACTGGATGCAAAGCAGTGGGTAAGTGCTGTTAAGAGTGCCGGGATGAAAGGTCTGATACTGACCTGCAAGCACCATGATGGATTCTGCCTCTGGCCAAGCAGTTATACCAGCCATACGGTTGCGAACAGTCCTTATAAAGAAGGGAATGGAGACATTGTAAGAGAAGTATCTGACGAATGTAAGAAAGCAGGAATAGCTTTTGGTATTTATCTGTC
>QKDK01000380.1 GCA_003252135.1 Clostridia bacterium | reverse complement strand
GCTGTATTTCCAACCAGCGGCCTGTCATAAAAAAATCCCTGAATATTGTAACAGCCGAGTTCTTTCAATACATTCTGCTGTAAAATATTCTCGACACCTTCTGCCACACAATCAAGCTTCAGGGATTCTGCAAGCTGAATAATATTCTTCAGTAATTGAACAGATTTTTCGTTGGTGTGAATGGAGTTTATAAAAGCTTTATCTATTTTAAGAATATCTATGGGAAGCATATTCAGATAACTGAGAGAAGAGTAACCAGTTCCAAAGTCATCCAGATAGATCGATATACCGATATTCTTGATCTTATACAGAATATTGCTGATATGTGATATGTTCTCTGCATAGATGGACTCTGTAACTTCGAAAGCAATATTCCTGGCATTTGCTTTTGTCGTTTTAAGATATTGTATAGTCTTGTCACAAAAATAGTCATCCATCAGCTGATGCAGGGATATATTGATGGATACGACAATATCGGGATTTAAAAAGCTTGCCTCGTGAGCAAATGTCATGGCATTCTTCATGATTTCATATCCCAGCTCCAGAATAACACCGGTATACTCTGCAATACTGATAAACTCACTTGGCGGCACAAGGCCAAGTGTTTTTGAATCCCAGCGGACAAGAGCTTCAAAACCGGTTATATGGCGAGTTCGCAGATCCACCTGCGGCTGATAGAGATTATAGAACTCGTGATTTCTTACACCATCGATCATACTACTGTATATCTGGAACTGTCTGTTGAGCTGTGAGATATAATTTTTGTCATAATCAGCATAGGTGTCTTTACCTTTTTCCTTAGCATTGTAAAGCGCAGTTTCGGCATGATGCAGCAGCTCATTTGCCGTTGCTTCCTGGCTGGCATCTGCAAAGCCAAGACAGCAGGTCAGGGAAAATGTCATATTATTGGTGCTGATTGATTTGATCATGTTTCGAATGGAGTGAAATACCTGTATTCTGCTGGTCTTTGATGAAAAAACCAAAAGGATCTTATCACTGCCCATTTTAGCGATCTCTTCACATCCGGTGGCTGTCTGTAACTGGATGATCAGCTCCTTCATCAGCATTTCACTCTGGGAATGTCCCAAAGTAGCCATAAGGTACTTGAAACCGTCAATATCTAGTAAGGCAAGATAAAATGAATTATCACCGGATAAAATCCGCTTGTTCAGGGTACTGATTAGTCCGGCTCTGTTCAGACAGTGACAATGAAAGTCATGCTCGTAATTATACAGCAGGTCTTCCTGCGCTTTTTTCAGAGCAAGCACCTGCTCGGTGTTAATGGTATTATAAAAATAGTATGATTTCATATTGCGAAAAAGTACAAGCACTACTGCGGTGTAGGATCCGATCATAATAGTAAAATATGAACCAGAAAGCGTGATCGTTTCATGCATGACCTTAAATCCAAAGAAGATCAGCAGGCTGTATGAAATGGCGACCTGTAAGATGAACCAGCTGTAGGAATAAGTGTTTGCAATGATGATGGTAAAGGCAGTAAAAGCTACAGCGGTCGGAGCCAGATAAGATTTTGCGGAAAATAAAGCAAATAACACGGTATAGATGATCACGATGATCGTGTATGCGGTAAAGGTGCTCCGGGTGCTTGATACGTGCTTATTCAGTATATGTATCAGTCCCGAAATAAAAAGGAAGGAGACTACGGACAGCGACATCAGAAAAATTTTATGCTCTGTTGAATGACTTGATAAAATACTGGCCGGTATTGTTGTGACAAAAATGGCAAGCAGCACAAGCTTAAAAATATCATGTATTGTTTGTGTCTGAACCTGCTCATACTTCTTTGCTGGCTGGTCGTTTTTCTTCATGATTCCTCCTGGCGTCGTGTGTAGTCAATGTTGCAAAGGAAGGTGAGTATTGCTGAACGTGTCTGAATTAGTTTGTCTGAATATGTATGTCTGAATTAGTTTATCTGAATATGTACACTTTGAAAGTATGTCTGAATATTTGCATCTTCATTTTGTTATGTCAAGATTGATTCTGCCATCTTTGATTTCGATAATCCTGTCTGTTTTCTCTGCGACCTTCTGATCGTGAGTAATAATAAGGAATGTTGTATGGAGGGTGTTATTGAGCTCACGGAACAGATCATAAATCATCTCGGTGGAATAAGAATCAAGATTACCGGTAGGTTCATCTGCAAGGATGATCTTCGGATGATTCATCAAGGCTCTTGCAATAGCGGCACGCTGTTGCTGCCCGCCGGATATCCTGGCAGCATTTTTGTCAATAACCTTTTCAAGACCAACAAGCTTTAACAGACTGACAGCTCTTTGCTTTGGATCTTCCAGAACATCTTTTTTTCTGTCAGTACACATTATTTCATAAGGAATCAGTACATTTTCAAGAACCGAGAATTCAGGAAGCAGGTAATGGAATTGAAATACAAACCCAATGGTCTGATTTCTCAAAACTGCAAGTTCGTCTTTGGACAGATTCTTAATACTGGTGTTATTAATCATGATATCACCAGTCGTGGGTTTGTCAAGCGTTCCCATCAGATTCAAAAGTGTACTTTTGCCGCTGCCGGATTGTCCGATAACTGATGAAAAACTGCCTTCCTCTATGGATAAACTGATGTCAGAGAGAACCTTGGTCAAAATATCGTCACCATATACTTTGCTGACATTTTTTAATTCAATAATAGAAGCCATGATATCCTCTTTTCTTTTTTCAATCACCGGCGAAATATTAATTTTAGAATAACGTTCGCCAAGTTCTGCCATTATGAAGAAAATAATAATTGGAATTATTTATGAATTTCGTATTATATCAATAGGATTCAGTCTGGAGGAGCGTATCGCCGGCAGCAGGGAAGCAGCAAGGGAAGCTGTAACAGCGATAGCACCGGACAATATAATGAACCAGGGTTGAATGGAAAGGGCTACTACCGGAGATCCGTCTGATGTTACTGCGAATTTTGTAAAGCTAAAAGACAGTGCAAGTCCAAGCATTATGCCAAGCAGTGCACCGCCCAGACCAAGAATGGCGCCTTGTGCCAGGAATATAAAGGAGGTAAGCCTGTTCTTCATTCCCATGGCTTTTAATATGCCTATCTGTTTTGATTTCTGAAGGACTGAGATGGCAAGTACACTGGCGATGCCCAGAACCACAGAAATCATGACAAAGACCTGGATCATGATGCTGGAGATGCTCTGGCCCTGAAGACCGCTGAGCAGGGATTCATTCTGTACCTTCCAGTTCTGGACCTGCCAAGATGTAAAATCAGGAAGCTCCTGAAGCTTGTCTGCAACAAGATCGGCTTCAAAGACATAAGGATCATAAAGCTGCAGCTCGATACCTGTGACCTGATCAGGAAAAGCAAAGTACTGCTGAGCTGCTGACAGGGACATAATACCCCAGGATTCATTCAGGGAGGCTACCTTTAAATCAAAAAAACCTGTAATTGTACACGAAAGAGCTGTATTATCAGTGGAAAGCAAAGTAATCATGTCCCCGACAGATAACCCATATTGCTCTTTTAAAGGACTTCCGAGCAGGATTTCGGCAGATGAAGCAGGCAGTCTTCCTTCAGTCAAAGCTTCCTGAAAATGATAGATATCCTCTGTTTCAGAGAGCGGCAGTCCGCGTATCAGCAAAGACTGCGAGGTGTCTTCAGTCAGCAGGAATGCCGGTTCATCCAAAACATAGGTGACTGTTTTGATTCTTTCATCAGTTGATCTGATTTCGTCTGCAAGATCAATATATTCCGAAAATTCTTTTTTTGAAGTGTCTGAAACAATGGTAATATGAGGAGAAGAGCCTATGGTCGAAGCCAGAAGGCTCTGCTGCAGTCCCTGGATCAGCGAACCGATGAATATCTGAACAGACACACCGACCGAGATACCGATCATGATCAGAAGAGTCTGCCCCAGAGAAGCAGTTAAAAAACGAATCGCTATTCTAAATCCGAGCTTCATATGAATCACCTCGTGATAAGCTAAGAGTGAGTGGTTAATGAAGGTAAACTGTCAATGATACTTTTTATATCTTCAAAGGTTTCTGCATAAAAATCAGCAGCAACTGTATGGTATTTTTCGGGGTCATTTTTAAAGGCATATCCGCCTACAATGACTAGAAGACTGTAGGGAACAGCTGCTTTTACTTCTTCTATGATTTTCTTTGTAACAACGAGATGATAGTAATTGCTGACACTGATCGCAATCAGATCCGGGTGTATATGCTGTATGACATCATAGAAATTCTTATAAGGCGTATTGCTGCCGACATAGATGGAATGACAGCCGCATATTGTTAAAAAATCAGCTGCCATACGTGCACCGATATCGTGATATTCGTCAGGCGGGCATAATATAACTGCTGTTGGATGATGCAAAGCACCAAGTTTTCTCTGCTTTTCGAGAATATAGGGGTAACAGCACTCCAGTATGGTACGTACTATACCGGTTTTGATATGTTCCTTCCAGATACAGAGAGCCGGCTCATCCCTGCATTCCAGGTTCGACAGGCACGGAGCCAGAATATCCGTATACAGGGTCAGAACATCAAGTTCATTGCTGCGAAGTTTTTCGAGTATAAAAAGCACAGCACTTTCTTTGTCCTCACAGTCAAAATAGTGTTTGAATATCTGGAAAATATCGCTGTCTGTTCGTAGGCTCATGGTTACCTCATTTCTTTTGCGTTCACAGAGAACTGTTCAATAAGGATCAACAATTAAAAACAGATGTTATGACAAAAGTATACAATAAAGAACGAAAAAAATCAATAAACATAAAAAGCAAACGATAGAAAAGAAAACATCACAAAAACGTAAATATCATTCGAATTGCATTAAATGTGTATACAAAAAATAAAAAGAGCGCTCATAATGTTCAAAGAGCGCTCTTTTTATCAATTGCCGGATGTTTCAATGGCATGAACTGCCAGGAAGAGAGAAAGATTAAAGTCCCGCAGATCGGATTCCTTGTAATCGTTTTTGACTCTGCGGATATACTGAGTAAAACACTGGCTGATATCCTCATCGCTGTAGCCGGAATTCACTGCAGTATAATGCTCCGGTTCGTCCATCAGAGGAAGAATGAAATCAGCGGCATCTGCCGAGAGGCTGGTAAGATAGGAAACGTCACTGTAATTCATGGTGCTGTCATAGGTCGTATTGTACTTTGCGATCCAGTAATCAGGATGAGCAAAAGCGAGAATAATATAACAGACTGCAATGACTAGTGTGAGATACTGGGCAAGAGAAAACTTCTGCCGGAATAAAGAAACAATGGCACCGGTCATCCAAAGAAGGATCACGAACAAGAACCACAGTACCAGAAGCCGCAGCAAGGTAAAATAATATGCCTGAATATATAGGATCATACGATAAGCTGCAGAAGCGATCATAATATAGGTACAGCTGGCCATGATGAGCAGAACGACCCGTAAAGGCCTGCTGTTCGAAGCTGCCTTGTGACAGACCAGAATAACGAACAGATTGATTACTACGACAGCAAGCAGTTCAAAAAAACCGCGGCGTGCATATTCTGCATAGGTGTAGCCGTCTGGCAGACCGGTCTGAAAGAACAGATATATGATCTGTATACCGCAGAAGATAAAATAAACAAGGGTCAGGCAGGAGATGACAGTGATTGCAGTTGCTATCAGCTGCCTGCTTTCTCTGTATGGCTTTGGCTGCATTTCTTTTTCAGCCATAAATCCCGCAGCACACATAATGCAATAACAGAAGAGAAATATCAGAACGGTCAGCAGTGGAATCAGGAACGGATCTGCGGATGAAAAGATTCTGTCCAGAAACTTACCTGTCATCTCCGAAAAGATAAGGTCGGCACTTGAGAGCAGGGCGGTAACGATCAGAAGCAGCGGAACGGCAATCAGTACACCAAGCAGAATCTGCCTTGTTCTTTCATTCCTGAGGAACTTTGACTTTTGAAAAAATGCACCTGTATCCTGAAAAGGAGATGCAAGCTGGGCGATTGAAAAAAGCGGGAGAAGATAAAGATCGATTAGCTGCAGGAGATCATTTTTCCTGCTTTCATTCATCGGTATGACGAGACATAAAAAATTAAATTCTAAAAGCAGCAGGATTCCTATTATGCTGAAGATATGCAAAAACATAGAAGCTGTCAGAAAGTTTGACACAGCAAGCAGAACAGCTGCTGTTTCGTATATATATCCTTTTTTTTCAGAGGACAAGGTAAATGCTTGTACGTCCTCTATGTGCTGAGCTGCTGTCAGTTCTGCCTGTGCAGCTTCAAGACTGCGAATTTTTTCTGCGGTCTTGTGAATCAGAAAAGCTGCCAGTATTACATAGACAACACTGCTTATTCCGATACCTGCTCTGTAAAAGCAAAGTGTGAAGGCCGCGGCTAATATCAGGGCAATACTGCCAAAAAAAGTGTATCGTGTTCTGATTTCCTTTACTAAACTTGTTTCCATAAAATCTCCAATCTGCAGTATATGCTGTAATGGCTGTTACTCTTCCTGTTCATCCCTGCTGTATTCGATCAGGTCTCCGGGCTGGCAGTCCAGTGCTTTGCAGATCGCATCAAGCGTCGAGAACCGGATTGCCTTTGCTTTATTATTCTTCAGGATCGACAGATTCGCCTGTGTCAGGTCGATTGCACCTGCAAGCTCAGCCAGTCCTATCTTTCTTTTTGCCATCATAACATCCAGATTAATGATAATACCCATAATTATTACCTCATTCCTGCGCGTATATTTGCGCAAATTAAGTTTGAACGAG
>QKDK01000224.1 GCA_003252135.1 Clostridia bacterium | reverse complement strand
ATGTATGTAAAATTGTGTTATGGCTGAGCTATGTACTGACTGACAAATCAGTACATGGTTCATTTTTTAATGAACTAAAGTTTTGAACAAAGAGATCTGCCCGGCACAAATTGATAAATTAATAACGAATAGATGATAAGACCTTGACAAACCGGTAAAAAAGCGTTACCTTGATATCGACAGGAAACAACAAAAATAAACATAAAACTAAAAACAAACAACATAAAACAAACAACATAAAACAAATAATAATATTGTTTTTGTTTATATGTATCTAATGCATTTTTTAGTGAGGAAGGTTACCATGTACAGTTCGTTCAGTAACAGGACAGAAATCAAGTTAGGCGATGGTCTGAAGGATGCTCTGACAGGAAGCAAAAGAGTCCTGATCATAACCGATCATTTTATGGTGCAGTCGAAGATGACAGAGTATGTTACCAGACATCTTGATGAAGCAGTATTTCAGATATTCAGTGAGGTTAAACCAAACCCTGATATCAAGACGGTTGTAAAAGGTGTTGAAGTCATTCTGGAATTCAGACCTGACACTGTGGTTGCTTTAGGCGGAGGTTCTCCGATCGATGCAGCCAAGGGCATGATATATTTTGCTCATCATCAGGATTCTTCGATCCAGGTCAGATTTATAGCCATTCCGACAACAAGCGGGACAGGTTCTGAAGTAACAAAATTTGCGGTGATCACAGATACCGATACCGATACAAAGCATCCGCTCGTAGATGACAGCATGCTGCCGGATATAGCGATTCTGGATGCTGAGCTTACCAAAAGCGTCCCAAGAACGATTACGTCGGACACAGGTATGGACGTTCTGACACATGCCATAGAAGCATTTGTCTGTACTGCAAGGAATGATTTTACCGATGCAATGGCAGAAAAAGCAATAAAACTTGCCAATAAATTCCTGATACAGGTATTTGCATCACCGGAGGATGTTGAGCTGAGACAGAGAATGCACAATGCTTCCTGCCTGGCAGGTATTGCCTTCAGTAATTCAGGTCTGGGCATCAACCATTCCATGGCACATACACTGGGAGCACACTTCCACATTCCGCATGGGAGAGCCAATGCATTGCTTCTGCCTTATGTAATAGCATTCAATGCCGGCCTGTATGATGACCTGACAGAAGCTAACAAGCGCTATGCCAAGGTAGCAAGACTGATCTGGCTGGACTGTGCCAGCGAACGGCAGAGTACCATGAACCTGATCCGTGCCATGAGAAACTATATCAGCAAGCTGAATATACCGTCCAGCATCAAGGCGGCAGGAGTAACAAGACAGGATTTTGACAGAGTGCTTCCTTCCATGGTAGAGGCTGCTTTCAACGATCCATGTACCTCTACCAATCCAAGACAATGTTCAAAAAAAGAACTGGAAGAGGTATTTATTCGTGCTTATGAAGGAAAGAACGTTATATAAAGTCAACATTAACATGTGCAGCAGTGATGCACAGAGCAGGAGTACATATGAATTTAGCAGAGATAGTGAAAGCAGCCGGGATTGTCGGCGCTGGCGGTGCAGGATTTCCGACTTATGTAAAGCTGGATGCAAAAGCAGAATACTTTATTGTAAATGCAGCCGAGTGTGAACCTTTGATCGAGACCGATAAATACATGACAAGGACCTTTGCTGATAAGCTTGTTTTAGGTATTATGATGATCTCCAGACATCTGCAGGCTTCCAAAGCAGTAATTGCCCTGAAAGGAAAATATAAGGATGAGATCAAGGCACTGGAGGATTCCATTGCAAAGAATCATGCGCAGATTGAAATATTCAGAATGAAGACATTTTATCCGGCTGGCGATGAACAGATCATCGTGCAGCAGGTCACAGGGAAGTGCGTTCCGGAAAGAGGACTGCCTTTACAGGTAGGAGCTGTTGTCAGCAATGTAGCAACTGTCATAGGTGTATATGATGCTGTGACATCAGGAAGAAATGTATGTGACAAGTACCTTTCGGTTGTCGGCGAGGTTCAGGAACCTGTCATGCTGAAGGTTCCCATTGGAACCTCTGTCAGGGAATGTATAGAAGCAGCCCATCCTGTGATTTCAGATTATCGAATCATACTTGGCGGACCAATGATGGGAAAAGTCATTTCTGATGCTGCGGTAATCGATACCCTGGTCGTGAACAAGACGCTTGGCAATATTATTGTTCTTCCGGCAGATCATTTCCTGATTAAGAAGAGCCAGGTCGGCATGGAAAGATTAAAGCATCAGGCAAGAAGTGCATGTATTCAGTGCCGAATGTGTACGGATCTTTGCCCGAGATATCAGACAGGGCACAGGATCAGGCCTCATCTGGTCATGCGGAATGTGTGGCGGGAGGGCTTGATTGAGGATACAGCAGAATTTGAAAAGAATTTCGGCGATGCCGTCAATTGCAGCAGCTGTGGTTTGTGTGAGATGTTTTCCTGCCCGATGGGGCTTTCCCCACGCAGAGTCAATGACTATATGAAGGGAAAGCTCCGTGAAAGAGGTATCAACCCTGAGAAGAATCTGACTCCTATGGCAAGAGAATCCATTGAGCTTAGCAAAGTGCCGACAGACCGTCTGATCGCAAGACTTAACCTTTCAAAATATAATGGACTTCATGCACATACCTGCATCGAACTGAAGCCAGAGGAAATCATGATTCCTATGTCACAGCATATCGGTAAACCGGCAATTCCAGTGAAACAGGCAGGCGATATGGTCGAGATAAATGAACTGGTCGGCAGAGCTGATGAAACAGGCTTGTCTGCCAATATTCACTGTGGAATACAAGGCAGAGTTATGGAAGTCACACCCGCAGGTATTAAAGTTAAAAGAAGCAAGGAGGCATAAGCATGTCAAATTCAGTATGTATGATTGAACTTTCCAGTATTGCAAGAGGCATTGAGACCTGTGATGAGATGATGAAAGCTGCCAGTGTAAAATTATTGAAGGCATCAACCATCTGCCCCGGAAAATACATGGTCATAGTCGGAGGAGATACCGGAAGTGTTGAAGCCTCGATGCAGGCAGGAATGCGTGTTGCCGGCGAGTTCATGGTCGATAAGCTTTTTATTCCAAACATCAATGAGCAGCTGATGCCGGCAATCAGCAGTACGAATCAGGTGCCAACAGAAGGAGCGATCGGTGTGCTTGAATTCTACTCGGTAGCTTCAGCAATCGTAGCAGCTGACAAGGCGGCAAAAACAGCAGATGTTACCTTAATAGAGGTCAGAACAGGATTTGCTATCGGAGGAAAGGGTTTTGTTACGATCAGCGGCAGCGTGAGCTCAGTCCGTGAAGCTGTAGAAGCAGCAAAAGCAGAAAACGATCTGCTCGTAGAGACAGCAGTCATTCCAAGACCTGCCAAAGAGCTGTATGAGACCTTAATGTAACACGATATACACTCATAAGAGTCATATTCCATTCGGGAATATGGCTTTTTTTCTGTGGAATATGACTCTTTTCTATGAAAAGACAAGCTCGGACAAAGAAATGACGGCATGATGACGAATGGAAAATACCTTGACACATTTTTTTTATCAGTATATCATAGGAACAAATCAAAGCAGGGCAGGAAAGCGATATGATCAGTATAGCAATTGTTGATGATGATGAAAAAAGCCGTATTCTGCTGAATGAATACCTTCATAAGTATGAAACAGAGCATGGCAGCCAGTTTGAGGTCACTGCTTTTAATGACGGTGAATGTGTTGTCAGAAATTATCATGGACAGTTTCAGATATTATTTCTGGACATTCAGATGGGCAATATGAATGGCATGGAAGCAGCTAAAAAAATCAGGGAACACGACAAGAATGTCGTGATTGTTTTTATTACAACAACGGTTGCATATGCTGTTGCAGGATATACGGTTGACGCACTGGGCTACATCTTGAAACCGGTTTCATATATTGCGTTTTCTCAGATCCTGACAAAAGCACAGAACAGTATCAGAAAAAACGATAAGCTGTTCCTGACCTTTACAGGAGAGCAGGGCATGTTCAAAATCAATCTGGACAGCATCTATTATATAGAAAGTCTGCGGCATAAGGTCATAGTACATACAGGAGAGAAGGACTATATTACACCGGGTACCATGAAAGCATTGGAGGAAGAATTGTCAGATAAGGGATTTGCCAGATGTAATAATGCATACCTCGTCAATATGAGATATGTAGACGGTATACAGCAGAATAATCTGCAGGTCGGCAAATGGATGCTTTCAGTCAGCAGAACAAAAAAGAAGGAATTCATGAATGCATTGACAGACTTTATTGGCGGAGGCATGAAGCAATGATCGATATACCGATAGCTGATATTCCAAGACTTTACACGGCCCTGGCAGAGTGGCTGGCATGCCTGAGCTATATCATAATACTGGAGAAAAGGTATAAGTCAATTACTACAGTTATATGGCTTTGCTTGTATTTTATAGCTTTTTCAGGTCTGCAAAAGTTTGCCGGGACACTTTTGGTTATTTTCTGGATACCATGCATGATGCTTGCGGTCGGAGTAATATTCCTGTGCATCTGGCATCTGTGCAGACTGAAAGGCAAGGATGCCGTATATATCTGTGTAAGGGCCTTTATTCTGGCTGAGTTCATTGCCTCTTTTGGCTGGATGTGCAGGGTATACCTGACACAGCGAACCTGGCTCCCATATGCCTGGATGGCTACAGCACTGATGCTGATCGTGTATGCGGCAATATTTACCATATACCATTTACTGGAAAAACGTAACATTCCAAAGGTCTGGGAAATTCATTGCACCAGACGCGAAATGGCCGGAGCGATACTGGTCGCGCTCGGAACCTTTCTGATGAGCAATATCAGCTTTCTTACAGAGAATAGTCTGACGAACAGCTTTGCCATCGTATATATCAGAACATTATTTGATTTTGTCGGACTGGTCATGCTGTTCAATCAACAGGTGCACTGGCAGGAACTGCAGGCCCGTACAGAAGCGGATGCCATGAAAACGATTCTGCAGAGGCATTATCAGCAGTATCAGATGTCAAGTGAGAATATTGAGCTGTTAAAGCGTGAATTCCATGATCTGAAACACCTGATCCTTGCCATCAAAGCAGAAAAAGATCCGGAGAAGAAGCTTGGTTATCTGACGCAGATGGAAGAAAGTATTGCCCTGCAGGAAGCATTTATCAGAACTGAGAACGGCGTACTTG
The DNA here is from genome assembly GCA_003252135.1 of Clostridia bacterium. Classification (GTDB taxonomy): domain Bacteria; phylum Bacillota; class Clostridia; order Lachnospirales; family Lachnospiraceae; genus SZUA-448. The sequence continues at coordinate 1,605 of QKDK01000224.1, read as the reverse complement.
ATACGGTTCTGACAACAAAAGGAATCTACTGTGTGCAGAACAACATTAAGTTTACCTGTCTTGGAGACGGAAAGCTGCTCGAATTTATGCATGCGATCGACATCTGTTCGATTTTTGGAAATGCACTGGATAATGCGATTGAAAGCGCACAAAAAATGTCTGATCCTGATAAGAGACTGATCAATGTATCCATCTATGAAAGCAGTGGTTTTGTTATGCTGGAGTTCGAAAATTACTTTGAAGAGAATCTTGTTATGAAGGAGGATATACCGGTAACTACAAAAAGAGATAAATTTCTGCATGGATATGGTCTGAAGAGTATCAGGATCGCAGTCGAAAAATACAGGGGAACTATGACACTTCATACCGATAACAACTGGTTCACCCTGCGGCTCTTATTCCCGCATGAAAAAGAGATCGAATAGTAAACAGATAAAAGTGTGAAGAAAAGCATCTTCACACTTATGCACATAAAGAATGTGCACACAAAAAATCATACGAAAAACATGAACTTCCGGATTTACTCTGCCAGATCTATTCAGCACAGTATGTCCGGTTTTTTTAGAAAGTGAAAGGAAGACAAAACTTTAATCGTGTATGTTTACTGATTACAATGCGAGTTGTGCTGGCAGAAATGCGAGTTATGTTTTCTTTATTTATTTTATATTTAACGTATGTTATATTGAAAGCGTCTTAAGGAAGCGTAGGAGTCTTCCGGTCAACAGAGCTATATAAAGTTCTGTTCAATAAATAACCTTGAGGAGGATATTAAAATGAAAAAGAAAATTGCACTTGTACTTGCTCTTGCTGTTGCTATGCTCAGTCTGGTTGGATGTGGCAGCTCAGCAGCCAAGCTTAGCGGTTCCTATGCATATGGAACAATGTCTGAATATAGTTATGCAGGTACAGTTATGGGTAACCAGTATGATGTTTATTCTATCAACCTGCTTGATGATGGTTCCTATGAAATGACATACACCAACAATGTTGATATGGGTGGTGTGATTGCAGGAACCACAACAATGACAACGTACGGAACATATACCAAGGGCTCAGCTGCAGACGGTTACATAGATGTCGTATTAAAAGCTCCGACCAGAATGATATACAATTCATATTCAACACTGGGTGGATTTGCTTTCAGCTATGACACAGATACCGATACAGAATTCGTTATTCCGGGCGGCGACGATACAGCGATCAGCAAAGCAGATTTCCTGAATCAGTTAGGCTATGGACAGGACAGAACAGTATATATCGTGCTTGACAGCAACAACCAGGAGACCTGTCATATTGAATTAACAAATGAATAATTGAAATTAACAAAAACTTACATGAATAAAAACAGGGCGGATGGCAAAACTTCCCTGTTTTTGTTTACAAGAAGGATTGGAACAGGAGGTCTATTATTTCATGAAAACTAAAAAAGGCAAGAATACAAAATTAAGAACAATACTGACTGTTACGATAAGTGTGCTTATATCTGCAGTTATGGTGGTTTCTTTGTTTGTTACCAATATGTATTCAGATCTGATCTCAAACGTGCTGAATGCGAGTACGACAAAAATCATTAACCCTGTAGATGATATCTACACAAGTGACTAC
>QKDK01000277.1 GCA_003252135.1 Clostridia bacterium | reverse complement strand
CTTACTGATTGATGATTGCGATCTTCAGACCGGACATCGCAAGGTTTGTCTTATGTCCTTCGTTGATTTCTTCTAGCGGATATGTATTTGTTATCAAACGATTCAAAGGCAGACCGATCTGTTTCGCGGCTTTCAGAAAATCGAAGGTCGTCGCATAATCCCGAAGCGTGTATACCCATGAACCGACTACCGTGATTTCCTTTGAACAGATATCAAAATGCGGGTTGATCGTTGCATCACCACCATTGATAAAGAAGCCAAGCTCACATAATCCGCCGCCATTGCGGATGAATTTATAGATATTTGCATGAGCAACCGGTGACCCTGTACACTGAAAAGCAAAGTCAGCCAGATGTCCGTCGAATTTTTCCTTTATCGCAGCCGCTAACGCTTCTATCCCTTTGTGGTCTGAAAAGTTTACAACGTCCGATGCGCCAAGCTCTTTTGCAAACTCGAGCCTTTGCTGTACCCCGTCCACTGCAATGATATTCTGAATTCCCATGGTCCTTAGTATTGCAATACAGATCAGACCAATCGGACCACAGCCTTGCACTACAACACGGCTGTTGAACCGAAGGATCCCGGTCGTCTTTGCTCTTTCCACCGCATGTATCAATACTGCGCAGGGTTCAATGAGGATTCTTGAATAAATATCCAGATCACTGACATTAAAAATTGTAGAACCGCCACGGATAAAAATGTAATCAGAAAACCATCCATTGAAATGATACGAATCATCCGGTAACAATCCATAGATATCCGAACCACCTAAGTTCTGCTTGTTCAGATCGAACATCGTAATATCCGGATTGTCTTTGAATATCATGCAGGATACTACTTTATCCCCAACACGCAAGGATTTTCCAGCACTGTCATATTTTACATTTTTACCCATTTTAACAATTTCTCCGGTTCCTTCATGACCAAGGACGACCGGTATCAATCCAAAAGGATCTCTTTTGAATTCATGTGCATCGGTACCACAGATTCCGCAGCCCTCTACCTTGACCAGAATATCATCCTCGCCAACTTCCGGAATCGGATACTCCTTGATCTCATACTGCTCAGGTTTCGTAAGCATTGCGACTCTTGCTGTTCTTGGTATGCTCTTGTTTTCTATCACAGTTGTCTTTTTGACAATCTGATTTTCCTCTGCCATGCTCGAAAGAACCATTCTTACTACTTCTTCAATATTCACTGCATTTCCACTCATATCTGCCTCCATTTTATCTAATGCACAAGCTGTCTGACATTACACAGCGTCTTCTCTTGGTAAAGGTGGAAGCGCTTGTTAAGCCTTCTCCAGTTCTGCTCGCAATTGTAAAGGTGCAGAACCCTTCTCCACCAAATCCAAGTGCGGCGTAGGAAGGAGCATTCTTTACTAAAATCGCAGTATCGATTGCTTTTGCATATTTTGTAATATTATCTATATTTTTTGAATGGATAAATGCGGAATGTCGGTTTCCTTTTTCAAGCCAGACCGCTTTCTCCACCGCATCCTCAAAATCAGCTGCTCTGACAATTCCCAAAATCGGCATCATCAGTTCTTCCTGTATCAATGGATGCTCTTTGTTCCCTTCGAAAATGATACAGCGTATATTATCCTGTACACTGACGCCTATCATATCTAAGAGCGTTCCGGCATCCCTTCCCACACAGTTACGATTTAGTTTACCGGCTTGCAGTACCAAACTTTCAAGTTTGTCCACCTCCCCTGCCGAAGCAAAATAACATCCCTGCTCCTCGATCATATAGCGAATCAGCGAATCGGCTGCTTCCCGAACTACAACGACTTCTTTTTCCGCAATGCAGGGCAGATTGTTGTCAAAGGTACAACCGTTGACAATGTCCTGGGCTGCTTTTTTTATGTCTGCTGTTTCATCCACGAGAGCCGGAGGATTACCGGCACCTGCACCGATTCCCCGTTTTCCGGAGGAGAGCACCGCGGTTACGACTCCCGGTCCTCCTGTTGCAACGATCAGCTGGATTTCTTTATGCTTCATCATACTGTTGCTGCTCTCCAGTGTTGGCTTTTCAATGGTGCAGGCGATATAATCTGGTCCACCGGCTTCCAGGGAAGCTTCGTTCAACAGATTTACCGCATAGAGCGACGTCCTGCAGGCAGCCGGATGCGGATTGAACACCACTGAATTCCCACCTGCTAACATTCCTATGGTATTACAGATGATGGTCTCACTTGGATTCGTGCAAGGTGTGATTGCTCCGATCACACCAAAGGCTCCCATCTCCGTAAGGGTAAGTCCTCTGTCCCCTGACCAGGCTGTTGTGGTAATATCTTCTGTTCCCGGCGTTTTTTCGGCAACCAGGCGATGCTTTAGTATCTTATGCCCTACATTTCCCATACCGGTTTCTTCAACCCCCATCCGTGCAAGAATCTCGGCATGTTCGAGCGTTTTCTCCCGTATTCTTATAATGATTTTTTCTCGTTGGTCCATAGACATTTTACGTAAGATTTTTTGTGCCTTCCTTGCTGCTTCAATCGCATCTCCCATATCATGGAATACCCCATGGCCGTTCATGGAGGTTTCTTCTAATTGCATTTTTGCAACAACGGTCTGAATGATGTCTTTGATCATGCTGTCATCTACTGTCATAGTATTTCCTCCAGTATTCTTACCCCATAAGCTTCTATGGTTTCTTGTCCATGTAACATCCGTTCTCCTAATAGGTCATAATAGCTTTTCTCGAATTCGACACGTTCTTCGCGATTATTGTGGTTCGTAATTATGATATAAGTCTTGTCACTTATAGACTTTCTCACTGCATCGATCCCTTCTGCGGCAGCGGTAAGGATCGGCGTTACCCGGCTTTCCTTTACAATATGCTTCATCAGTGCTGTAAGTGCATCCGGTTCAAGATCGCAGCCTACATAGTAAACACGTCCCTTGCCATATTGATTGACTGTCACTGCAGCCTTCCCTGCATAATAATGACTTTCATACGAGGCAAGAACACTTGCACCGTTGCATTGTATGACTTCACAGAAGCTCCTGGCCAGACACTCATAATCCAGTCCTCTGACCCTTACTTTCCTTCCGTAATTCAAGGAATCGTATTCTTCAAGCTCAATCCCGGCAAGTTCTCTAAAGTACCCCGGTTTTGTTCTCTCCGACATGCCATTGTCCCAGTTCTTAGTTCCGGACTTAAAGGTGATCAGCAAACTTCCGCCTTCTTTTACATACTTCTCACATTTACTCCTGATCTCGTCTGTCATGAGATTGAATGCAGGCATCAGGACTAACCTGTACGAAGAAAAATCCACATCGATACCCGTTACATCAGCAGGAATCTGATTGGCAGCGAGCGCATGGTAATATTCCATCAGAAGCACATTATAATCGAACTGGCTATTATAAGGCTGAATGCGGTGGCTCCAGAAATTATCATAGGATTTTATCAGTACTGCTTCATTGATGGTATTGCTGTCAACGAAAAGTTCACCAAGCTGCTTAAGCTCCTTTCCGATCCGTGCAATCTCCTCATACCGTCTGCGCCCGATTCCGTCATGATCGATTATCCCGTGACACAGCTGTTCTGTTCCATATAGCGCTGACCTCCACCTAAAATAGAGCATGGCTTCTGCACCATGTGCCAGTGCCTGATAGGTCCATAGGCGAAGCTGTCCGGGTTCCGGTGTATCTCCAAATGTCTGCCATCCGACCGGTCCGCTCTGATGCTCCATTACCCAGAAGTTCTTTCCCTTGATTCCTCTCATCAGATCATGAGCCATGGCAAGCTGCGTACTGGTTCCCTTCCCCCAGGCACTGCTTGGATAGCTGTCCCATGATATGAAGTCAAGGTCTTTGCCCAGATCAAAATAATCAAGTTCGCTAAAATGCCCCATACAATTGTGGGTAATTGGCAGACTGGTGCATTGCCTGATCTCCCTGATCTGAATATTCTGGAATTCAACCACAGCATCGGATTTGAAACGATTATAATCTAAAAGTAATCCGGGATTATGATTAAAAGGTGCTCCTGCGATTCCATTCACTGCGCCACCCTGCGTAAACCCGTCAAAGGCAGTGTACGCCGGCAGAATGACCTGTTCAAAATCCTGATAGGTCTGGCTCCAGAAAACCGTTCCCCAATGTTCATTCAAGTGTTCAATGGTCTGATATTTTTCTCTTAGCCAGTTTTGAAAACCTTTTCTGCAATGACTGCAATAACATCCCGTATCGAATTCATTATCGACCTGCCATGCGATAATATTTTTATCATACTTGAAATGTTCCGCCATTTCTCCGGCTATCCTCTTTGAAAGCTCCCGATAGACCGGATTGACAGAGCAATAATGGCGTCTGGTTCCAAACCCCTTTTGAATACCATATAAATCAACCGGATATATATCCGGATTTTCATCCATAAGCCATTTGGGAGGTGTAGCCGTCGGAGTTCCAAGTACCACCCTGATATCTTGTTCAGCCATAACCGCAATGATCTCATCCAACCAGGTGAAATCATATTGCCCCTTCACAGGCTCCATTCTGCTCCATGCAAATTCTGCGATGCGGACAACATTCATACCGGCCGCTCTCATCATCTTTGCATCTGTATCCCATCTGGCTTTTGGCCATTGTTCCGGGTAATAATCTACTCCAAAAAACATGCTGCCTCCATTCGGTGACTAATTTTAAGAACTATTGTCGGCTGTAGGTCTGGCACCGCACAGACCTGCAGGTTATTTTCCCTTTCCCTACCCCTTTACTGCACCGGATGTGATTCCGGCGATGAACTCCTTCTGGAAGGACAGGAATACGATCAACAGCGGGATAAAGCTTACTACAGAGGCCGCCATGATGAGATGATATGGCGTAAATACGCCCGAATTGAAGGACCTGATCGCTACGGCAATGGTAAGCTTGTTCTGTGATTTTAGAATGATCATCGGCCATAAGAAATTATTCCAGGAACCCATGAAAAAGATAATAGCAAGGCTGGCAATGGCCGGACGCGCAATCGGAAGGATCAGCCGTAAAAAGATTCCCATTTCCTTACATCCATCGATTCTGCCGGATTCTATGATCTCTGAACTTAACCCGGTCATATATTGACGCATAAAAAAGATACCGAAGGCATTGGCAAGACCCGGAACGATCAGACCGATATGTTTGTCGATCCAGTTGAATTTATTGAACAATGCATACAGCGGGACCATCGTTACCTCAAAAGGAATCATCATGGAACTTACCAGTATCAGAAACAATATGCTCTTTCCTTTGAACTCGAACTTCGCGAACGCATATCCGCCAAGTGCGCAGAAGAAAACAGAGGCAAGAGTTCCAACAATACCGATGTACGCGCTGTTTAGAAGAGCACGGCCAAAATTGTACTGCTTAAAGATCGTAATATAATTATCGATAATGAACTTCTTTGGCAATAAACTGACCGGTGATGAAAAAATATCATTCTGCGATTTAAAGGATGATAAAAACATCCATAAAAATGGCATCAGCATGATAACAGTCAGAAGGATCAAGAATGCATAGATGAACAAGATCCCCGTCCTTCTTTTGACCAGATTTAAATATACTGACATGACATACCTCCTTAAGTTAATTTTTTTCGATTCTTTCATTTAACTTAAATTGTATGAAGGTAAAGAAAATCATAATTAAGAAAAATGCGTAGGCAAGTGCTGATGCATAGCCCATTTTCAGGTGCTGAAAGCTTTCTGAATAGATATAGAGAACACAGGACATCGTTTTATAAAGAGGTCCGCCTCCATTGGTCATGATCAATGGTTCCGAGAACAATGAGAAGGTTCCCATTGTCGATAATTAACGGTATTGTAATTCTGGTGAATACTTTTATACTTCCGGCACCGTCTATTTTCGCTGCTTCGATAAGGCTTTCATCAATTGTCTGCAAACCGGCCATCATAAGAATCATATTGTACCCCATGTATTTCCACGTAACCAGAATACCGATGACCAATCTTGCCCCAAATGCAGATCCGAACCACCGAATAGCGGGAATTCCGATACTCATCAATACTTTGTTCACCAGACCGTAGTTTGTGTCGAACATGAGCAGAAATACATAGGCGATTGCAACAACACAGGTGATGTTCGGTATAAAATAAGCCATTCTGAAAAAGCTTTTGAATTTTTGTCTTGGCCGGTTCAAAATAACTGCAAGAAGCAATGCCAGTAAAAGCATAAAAGGAACATACATAAAAAACATAATGACTCCGTTTACCAAGGCCTGAAGAAAAACCTTGTCATGGATGAGCTTTGCATAATTTCCAAGGCCGACCCACTTCATTTCCTGTACTCCGTTCCATGAGGTCAGGCTCGCTTTTAATGAGAAAATAATCGGATACACCATAAAGGTGGCAAACAGGATATAGAAAGGTGCGATAAACAGGTAAGGTGCAGACTTTTGTTTTCGCATATAATTTTTTTTGTGGCTATTCATATCAATCTCCATTCTGCCGCATACCAGAGAATCCAGCCGGCAGCATCTCTATTCACAGCGATGTGGTTCACTTCTTGTAAAGGGGCTGCTGCATTGATACAAATTCCATGATCTGCAGCAACCCCTTATACTAATTATTCTGCTATTTTTGTTTTTAAATTCTCATTTGCTTCCTGTAATGCTGTTTCTACATCATCTCCATTGAGTATGATCTTTGTGTAAGCTTCGATAATGCATTCATTTGCCAGAGAATAGTTCTTGGTGTAAGAAACAGATGGAATATTCGCTACAATACCTGCAAAGACCTCTCTTACTTTCTGATTGCCATAATAAGGCATTTCCTGATTGAAGAAATCGTCTGTATAGGTTGTTTCAAGTGCCGGGAAGATATCTGCATTCTCATACATGGTAAGCTGTGAGTCTACTCTGCCTAACATGAATTCAACGTATGCCCATGCAGCTTCTTTATTTTCCGATGTGTCCGGAATGACAAAGTTTGAACCGCCATCGTTTGATGCTGTGTTTCCGCCTGCTTCCCATGCAGGAAGAGGGATGACTCTCCAAAGTCCGGCAGCGTCCGGTGCGATCCAGCTTGTTAAGAAACCGCCCATCCAGGATGCTCCGGGCATGGTCGCAACCGTCCCGTTAGCAAAACCGTCATACCAGGCCTGTGTCCATTCCGGTGTATTATCTGCCAGCCCTTCTTTTACTAACTTTGTTAAATAGCTCATTACCATGATGGATTCAGGACTGTCTAACTGAGGATTCCCTTCTGCATCAAAGTAAAAGGTTCCCGTCTGCCAGAGTAACTTTTCATAATCTCTTGCCGAGAATGTATCCTGGCTTTCTGATAACATATAGGCACCTGTTTTTTCCTTGATTACCAGTGCCGTATTATAATAGTCTTCCCACGTTGCAAGCAGCTTGGTAACTTCGGCAGGATCAGAGGAGAATCCAGCATTTTCAAAAACATCGGTTCTGTAATATAACGCTACCGGGCCACTGTCCCAAGGCATTGCATAAATCTTGCCATCTAAAGTCGCATCTGCCCATTTATAGGAGTTCATGATGTCTACATACGGAGCTGTTTTTTCTGTTAAATCCATCAGACCGCCAAGTGCAACATACTGTGCTAAATTGCTTGTCTCAATGGTTGCGACATCCGGAAGACCTTCTCCTCCTGCCGATAAACCAAGGAGCATTTTCTGGTAGACATCTTTATTTGACATGACCTGAACTTCGATAGTAATGTCTGGATACTCAGCCTGAAATGCTTCCATGTTCAGTGCAAGGCTCTTATCTCCGGCATCCCATGTCCATACGACAACCTTGCCTGATGGTTTTACGGCTTCTGTCGTTTCCGGTGCGGCGGTTGCATCTGCTGCCACTGTAGCTTCTGTCGCTGCTGATGTCTCCGGTGTGGCAGTTGCTTCTGCAGCCGCGGTAGCTTCTGGTACTGTTGGATCAGATGCTGACGTATTGTTGCAACCCGTAAAGGATGAAATCATGAATGCCATGACCAGCAGCAATCCAAGGAACCTTCTCGTAAATTTTTTCATTTGTATTACCCCCGTAGAATTATTTTATTACGTAATCAGCTTAGCAATTTTGCCTGTTGGTTTTAAGAAAGCATATTTTTATATTCATCACTTTATTATTAATTATTTTTTTCTTTGACTTTTTTTTCATGAAACGACACATTCAGATTGGATTATATTAATAAAAAAAGGACATTATTCGTATAATGTCCTCAAACGAGCAGATTTTCGTTCTGTCTCGTATCACTCCTCTGATTTTTCTTTTGTTCATACCTTATTCAGTCTGGTCAAGTTTCGTATCCAGCTTCTCCCGTTCCGTCGAACGGATCGGAATCGTAATAAGGATCCTTGTTCCTCCCTGCTCTATCCTCATGATTTCCAGACCATAGTTTTCTCCGTAATACAATTTAATTCTTTTGGCTGTATTGCTGATTCCAATGCTGCTATAGCGGTTGCTTTCTTTATTGTGTTCTAAAAAGATCTGATTGATTTTCTCCTGTTCGATTCCCTTTCCGTTATCCTCTACATAAAGCTGGATGGATTTTTCTCTCACTCTTCCGCCAATTGTTATAATGCCGCCTTCTTCTTTGTCCTCCAGTCCATGATAGATTGCATTTTCCACAAGCGGCTGAAGAATCAGCTTTAAGGTATAGTTATCCTTCATGTCCTCTTCTACGTCATAAATCACATCGAATTTACTTCCATACCTGAACTTCTGAATTACAATATAATTTTTGACATTTTCTATTTCGTCCCGGATGGTTACAAAATCACTGTTCGTATAGGTACTTGCCTGCAGTAGTTTTACCAGTGAAGTTATGATCGTTGCAATGTTTTGTGCATTCTGCATTCTTGCCATCCAGTTGATGGAATCAAGTGTATTGAACAGAAAATGAGGGTTGATCTGCTGTTGCAGCATATTAAGTTCAATCTGCTTTTTCGCATTTTCGTTTTCGTATATCTTCCATATTGATGCCGATAATTTTTCAATCATACGATTAAAGCTTTTCGACAGCTCTCCGATCTCATCTTTTCCAAACTGGTCCATATGAACATCAAGATCACCTTTTTCTACTTTCGCCATTTCATTTCTTAATTTTTTTATCGGAACACAGATACTGTAGGATGCACCTACGGACAATAGCATGGAAAAGAAGATGCAGAGCAACCCAATAAAAAATGTATTCAGCTTGATATCTTTCACTTCAGAAAACAGGCTGCTAGTTGGAATGAGCTGTATCAGTTTCCAGTTCATCTTCTCAGAGGTCGTGAATACAACAAAGTATGTTTCCTGCCCTATTTTTTGCATGTAGCTTCCGCTTGGTGTATCGAAAACCTGTTGATACCTGCTCTTATCCAGGATTGTTCCGGCTTCTACCGTGTTCTGTCCATATACCACTTCTCCCTGGTCCGTACAAAGAATTGTCATGGTCATATCATCCGAACCATCATCTTCAAAAATATCACAGATATAAGAATAGTTTACATCGATGCCAACTACGCCGATCAATTCCTTTGTTTCAATGTTCGTAAATTTTCTTAAGATTGTGATTACTTTCGTATCAAGACTTCCCGTTTTACTAAAATACCCTCCCACATCATGAGTAGAAAGAATCTCCTGTTTTGAATCGCCATCCCGAAATTCCTGATACCACTGGTCCTTGATCAACCCTTCCGAGGATACACGGTCAGAAGCAAAAACATTGTTCTGTGTATCTATGATATAGAGTTCTGAAATATACTTGGCTGGATAGATATAGCTTTTCAATAATTCCTGTACTTCAACCATAGAAATCGACCGGTCATATTCGCTTTTGGTGCTGTCATTGATTAATTGAATCAGATTATTATTAAAATAAAGAGACTGCACGATGTTATCAGCATTCTCAACATAAAGGTCCACGCTGTTGATCGCTTGTTGCAGTTTGGCTGAGGAGTAAAGACTTGCATTCTGTTTAATGGTCTTCTCAGCACTTTTATAAGTCGTCGACGCAACAATGTAAAGCGGCAGAATGGTCAGCAGAGAAAAATAGGTCATTAACCGTTTTTGAAGATGAATATTCCTGAGTAATATAAAACGGTTCAAAAATTGTTTAATACAGCGTTTTCCTTTCATCGGTGCTCCCTTTCTTTGTCCTTTTCATTTGCTATTTATTATTATACCGATTTTACGTCATAATATATAGGTGATTTTGTGTTTCTTTCTGGATAATAAATTATCTGATTTCCTAATTTTGTACCATCTGCAGTTCTTCGTATTCCCAAATAACAGGATACATCCGTTTGATTTTGCATTCCTCAGAATATAATGAAACAATTCCTAATATCTTTCCTTTTTTATACAATCTATCCTCCCATATACTAAACTTGCTATTCTTATGCCGTCACATTGGCAGAAAGAAAAATAATAAGGAGGATTTACACCATGAGAAGGAGTTTTAAAGTTTTTATCTGCTTCATAACAGTGCTTGTACTAGTACTGTCTGCAGCATTTACGACCAGTTCTGCCTGTACCGCAAAAGGTACAACTTACTATGTAAATGCTGTGAACGGTAATGACGCGGCTTCAGGAACCACCAGTAACAGCGCATGGAAAACAGTGGACAAGGTAAATAGCACTACATTTAAACCCGGTGACAAAATATTGTTTGCCTGCGGCCAGACCTATGATGGAATGCTTTCTCCAAAAGGTTCCGGTACCGCAGGTGCTCCGATCACCCTGGGTTCTTATGGGAAGGGCAAGGCACGCCCCATTATTAATGGTGGGGATAATACGGCTGCAATTCAACTGATCGATCAGGAATATTGGAAAATCGAGAATCTTGAGACCACCGGAGGTAACCCCTACGGAATCTATGTCGGCACCGCAACAGAGAACATCACACTGAACTACATCTATATCACGAACTGTTATGTTCATGATGTAAAAGGTGAAAGCACGCAGGCCATGGAAAAAGCCACAGGCTGTATCGTTGTTTCTGCATTAAATGGGGTAGGCTCAAAATTCAATCAGGTCGTGATCGATGGCTGCGTAGCTAGTGATACGACCCGATGGGCCGGCATTGTTGTCTTTGGTAACTGTACTACAGTCAATTCAGCTTATACTAGTACACATTCAACGAACATCACGATCAAGAACAGCACAGCCTATAATGTTTATGGTGATGGTATTGTTATCTTCGTTGCCGAAAACTGTCTGATCGATCACTGCGTTGCACATGATGTCGGACTGGATCCGACGTTAGATGTCGGTACCCCGAATGCAATCTGGACCTGGGATACCAACTACAGCACCGTTCAGTATTGTGAAGCATACAATACACATTCACCGGGTACGGACGGTGGTGCATTTGACATTGATTATTACAACAAAAACAATATTGTCCAATATAATTATGCGCATGACAATGATGCATACGGCATCTCGATTTTTGGTGCCTCCGGTGCGACTACCTCGAACTCCATTGTTCGTTATAATGTATTTGCAAATAACGGAAAAGCCAGCGATACCGCTTTCCTTGGCGATATCTACCTGGCATGCTGGGATGGCGGAACCCTGGATGGTGTCCAGATCTATAACAATACCAGCTTTTGGAATCCAAATGGCAATTATGCTGCAGTAAATGATACCTTTGCTTCCTATACGGGAACAAATGTAAATATTTTTGAGAACAATATCATTTATTCCGATGTTGCTCCAATCATTAACATCAGAGCCAATCATCTTACCATGAACAACAATGCCTACTGGTATGCAGGCCTTGGAACACCATTCTTCCGTTATGGCGGGACGACCTATTCCGGCCTTGCAGCTTATCAGGCGGTATCTGGCCTGGATAACAATAGCTTTTACCAGAATCCGGAACTGAATAATCCAACCAGTCACTCCATCGGAATGCCACAAAAATCAGAATTTACTTTAAAAAGCAATTCAATCTGTATCAACAGCGGTGCGAATATAACAACGTTCAAAGGTATGAGAGACTTTTTTGGCAATCTTATCTTTTACAGGCAGCATAACATCGGAGCTTATGAAGGACGCGGCGAAAGAGTCCGATCGATCACTATTCCGGTAACGAACCTTTCTCTTAGTCAAAATGCCGCAGACCTAAACATTGGTTCCAAGCTTTCTCTGAAAGCATACCTGGCCCCTGACGACGCAACGGATGTCAGAGTGATCTGGACCAGTGATAACGAAGGCGCTGCTACCGTTGATAGCAACGGTATCGTAACAGGAACCGGCACAGGAATTGCCATCATCACTGCGACTGTTGCTTCTGATCCGACGCTGACAGCAACCTGCACTATACAGGTCGAGCGCTTCACGACCATCGAAGATCCCCTGACAGATCTTTCGCAGGTTGATTCTTATTCTGATGTCTGGTTCACCGTTGGCAACGAGATTAAAGTATACTCTCCAAAACAGAATGGTATCGTAACGAAAGATAAGTATCTTAGTCCTTATCCTGTAGTAACACCGTCTGAAGCGCAGAGCCTTGTCTATCACCTTGATTCTATGAATACATTTCGCCTTCTGACTGCTTATTATGCCTGGGGGAAACTATATGACTACAACACCTGGTCTGTTATGTCTCCTTCTGCATCCACTGATT
>QKDK01000151.1 GCA_003252135.1 Clostridia bacterium | reverse complement strand
TGGTCAATGACACATTTCAATCCACGCTCCCGCGAGGGGAGCGACAAGTACTACTGATCGTTCCAACACCTTCTTCGTTTATTTCAATCCACGCTCCCGCGAGGGGAGCGACAGCAAACCTGCATATATTCATCATGATTTTTCACACAGCATTTATGCAAGTTTACTTTTATAACTTTAGAAAACTATTAATCAATTAAAACCTTGCTCTCTGCGCTACGTTATCACGCTATTATGTTCATTTTTTCTGGTGCGAATACCACAGAGATTTCATGTGAACTTATGGTTCGCACTAGAAGATCAATGGCTCATCATGCTGAATACTTCGTTTCACACCATAATGTTCCACTTTTTCTTTGTATGCATTCCCCAACTGGTAAAAGCGCAGACTGTCCGTTTCTTCATCTATTATCTTTAGTAAATCATGTTTCACTCTAAGCAATTGTCCTGCATCCAGATAACACTCAAAAACAGAATTCTGCACACGCTGGCCATAGTTCACACATTCTTTCGCCACATGCCGCAGGCGTTTTCTGCCTGCGGCTGTTTCTGTATTCACATCATACGTAATAACAACTAAAATCGAAATCACCTACTTCCACAAGAATGAAGGATATGTATCAAGATCTCCTCGCAGAAATCTTGCCAGCAACATTGCCTGTACATAAGGTGCCATGCCCCATTCAATCTTTTCTTCTAAAAATGGATGCGTGATAACTTCTCTTTTCTTCTGCTGCCAGGCTTCTAAGACCTGTTTTCGCATGTCGTCACTCATGACCACTGCACCGTCTTCTTTTACAAAGAACCCTTTTTCATTTACTATCCTGCAGTTTATTAGACTAAGTACGAACCGATCAGCCAGAACTCCGCGAAATTCTTCCATCAGATCAAGAGCAAGCGAGAACCTGCCGGGTCGGTCTGTATGATAGAATCCCACATACGGATCCAGCCCGACACAGGCGAGTGCGGAGCGACTCATAGAAGCAAGCAGTGAGTAAGTAAATGATAATAAAGCGTTCACATTGTCTGTCGGCGGCCGTCTTGTTCTTCCATGAAACCAGAAGTGCTCCTTTTGTTGAAGAATCATATCGTCGAATACTGCAAAATAATTTGCTGCTGCCTCACCTTCAATACCGCGAAGCGCCTCAGCTGATGCCACTGATTTAACAGCCAGTAAAGCCTTTGACAAGATCTCACTTTTTTGTTTAAATGGCAAAGGGTCAATTCTTGCAGCATAATCACGCGTCATTCTTTCTAAGATCCATTTGCTGTTGTAAATTTTTGCTAAAATAATGTTTTTAGCAATTTCAAGCTTGCTTTCTTCCTTGTCTGCAACATGGAACTGAGTCCTGCGAAGAAGCACATTTCCCTTTGGCTCCTGACTTACAGCCGCAAGCAGTCTTCCGCTTTCATTTAAAAATGAAATCGTAATATTCATATCCATGCAGTGTCCCAGAAGCTTTGGGCTGACACCCCGATAGCCAAAGGAAACGATACTGTCTATCGTATGCAGAGGAACTCTTCCGACAATTGTTTCATCTTCCTTGACCACCACATTTTCTCCGTCAAGCGACAGGTAATAATTCGGATCAGAAATATACAGGGTATTCAGTAATCTCTTCAACTCTCTCCTCCATTTCGAGCAAGATCAAGCATCCTGTCCATATAGGCTGCTGCTGATTTTTTATCCACCAGTTCCGGCATGCAGACTTCTTTCAAGGAACAGTTCCTGCAGCCCTTTTGCGGCTTGACTTTCGGTGTATACCCTCGCTGCATGTAGCTGTGCATTTCTAAAGTTACCATCTCCACCTTTTTTCGAAGCTCGTCATCGATAGCAACTTCAATGCGTTTTCTGGTCTCGTTGTAATACAAGAACCCCATCTTTATCTCGCAGCAAAGCATCTCTTCCAGACACATGGCCTGTGCCGCAAGCTGAAGAAGGTCAGCATCCGTTTCCTTTTCCTTTCCTCTTTTGTATTCAACCGGCGTGACAAGATACCTTTCTTCCAGACCGCGAACCGGTATGCCTTCTGCCGACTTTGTAAACTCAACCAGGTCACATTCTCCGCTGATTCCCAGCTTTACAGATCTGACAGGCATACCACGGGAAGATAGCTTTTCATTTCGCTGTTCTCTGCTGAACTGATCGTGCACCTTTTCGTGAATAAATTCGCCTTCTATGGTTCGAACATTTTCTTCCCATTGATTCTCGACATGAATTAACGCCCATTGTCTTCTGCAGAAGGAAAAATGCTGAATTCCTGACAACATCAAAAACTCGTCTTCCTTATATTCCATTGATCTGCTCCGGTTCGAGCCCTTCAAGTGAATTTATGCAAATGGTATAATCCTCCATACAGGTCGGATAGCTTACTCCTTCCTTCAACGCAACTTCAATCGAATTATGTACCTTTGCAGACGAATACTGGCCAATCTTTGTATCATGCTTCCACCAGTAAACTTTTTTGACTTCCATGCTTCCATCCGGTCTGGCGGAGGAGGTATCATTAATAAAGAGTGTACGAAGGCATTCCTTGACCTTTTCTGCATCTTCTTCTGTGAAGCCCGTTTTTTCAGCTAACTGCACATTGATAGATCCTTTGATTTCATAAAGGCCAAATTCGACCATGTGTTTTGTACCCATGGTATCCGAGCTTTTCTTCCCATCATCACTCGTTTCACTGTTTACACTTTTTGTAATCTGCATACTGTTGATATCAACCGGAGACACACTAAGAGACTGATGAACCGATACAGGACCACGAACACCGACAGATACACCACTGTCTTTTCCTTTCCCTTTAAAAGCAAAGACCTGTCCAAAGGCTCTTACATCGAACCATTCTTTACAGGCAAGCTCTGCATATTCATCCTTGTCTTTATAATTCTTTATGGTCTGCGATGCACGGTCACTCAGACTTTTGAATTCATCGTTCTTTCGCTCATCTGACTGCACAAAAATTGCTTCTCCCATGTCCTGCAGACGATTCCTTAATTTTCTTTTGATACAGACATCGGAGATTTCACCATTTCCATTATACGTTGTGCGTGGCCTGTTGCCGTTCAGCGGATCTCCGTTTGGATTGGCATTATTTACCGTTGCAAGTACCAAAAAATCGATTTTGTTCTGTAAAGTTCCCATAAATTACTCCTCCTCTGTTTGTTTTTTCTCATCTTTATAATTCGTAAACTCTGCTCTCTGAAGATAGTATCCAAGTAAATACTGGTCATCCAGTGTCCGGTTCAGTCCATAGATATCTTCAGAATCATTCAACGTGCCGATAATCTCACTAATCAGCTTTCTATAATATTCCCGTGAGCCCGGTGATAATTTCTGAAAATAAGGGTTCAATGCAAGCTCAAGACTTTTCCATGTATGCATAGGATGATGCACGAATGCAGACTGTAGTCGTATGGCATTTGTATCCCTGCTTTCCTGGCTGTCAAATGTAACGCGCTCCACCTTTTCAGCGACCGCAAGCAGTCGTCCAAACAGATAGCTTCTATCCCTGTTCTCTTTATCAAGTACCATATCTTTTAACCCTCCCTGCTTTTTGTCTGCTTCGTATTTTGATATCAATGCACATGCGGTCGACAGAACACTTTCCCAGTGATACCACTTTTGAAAGCTCTGTGGGTCTGACGCTCTTCTGACCAGCTGATGCACCAGATCCCGCGGAACCGGCTGCTGATTCATCATACAGTTCAAAAGCATCTGTGTTTGTGTTTTGGAAACCTTATCATTTACATCAAACCCCATATCACTTTCAATACCATAGGCGCACTCGATGATCTGCTTTAATTTTGGTGATTTGACCTCATCCATCCGATGCTTTTCCGGCGTGAATGAGAGGAAGCTCCACCGACAGGTCGCAAACCAGTATTCCAGGTGTTTCAGATAGTCAGAGGATTTTAATTCATTGTAATAGACTACAGACAGTCGTCCTGTCGTTGCAGCATCAAGACCTATCATTACGATATCGTCATTGTCAGCCAGCGTTCCTTCTATTCCCGCAAATGCCTGCTTCAGCTTCTTTCTGTAGATTTCTTCTGTCCCGACTACAATTTCCTCTTCTTCTCCGAAGGAGAAAAAATCATCTGCATACAAAGGATTGGGAATCTTTTTTCCGCCCGGATTCCAGCATATAAAGGTTCGCTTATCTTCCCGCCCGATCATGACGCCCTGCTTTGATGCCAGCCAGGTCAGTGCTGCATGTGCTTTCTGCGTTGCCTCATAGCTGATCACTGCGGCCTCGTCTGCTGTTTTAAATCGTCCGCGGAACACAAAATTTGCTTTATCATTGGATGAAATCAGCTTTGCGCCGTAATCAGCCTGTACGATCCCTTTGGGATGAAGCATCGCTTTTTTATCCCATTTTCCGCTGATGTAGCAAAAATCCTCCTCGCTCTCCATATTATCAAGGTAAAACCCTGTATAACTGTCAATCAGTGTCGCATCTTCCCATGCTGCATCAGAATCGCCCCCCGACTCAAGGACACGAAAGCGCACCAATGCTTTTTCATATGGCCTTCCGTTGACTTTCTTATCATCCATCTTCTGGTTATCATTGCAGCTGATGATGCCTGACTTAATTAAGTCCTCAAATACCTTCTTTTTAATGATGTACTGATACACCGCCTGTGCTTTTGGGTGCGAGTTATTTGACTTTACCCACGCTTCCAGTCCTTTTCTATAATTCTCAAACTTTTCTTCTGCTTTTTCACCGTCTGCATCATTCTCGCAATACCGGGAATAATCTCCCGCGAGGTATGCCAGATAATCTTCAAGCGCGTACGCAGCGATTACATTGGCTCTCCCGGATGACTGCTCGCTGACCGGAATGATAGTCTTTGCGTCTTCCTTTTGCAAATCATCCGTGGCATGGATAAAGTTCCCTTCCCTGTCAATCGTTATCTCGATCTGTGCGTTGACAATCATATGTGCAATAGGTGACAATGGTATCTCGCCGTTCTCTGACTTTCCTGCCAGATGCATATTATTCTCATAGGTCTTGTAAAGCATCGTCATCCACCCCATCCGGCCACCTCCCCGAACTCCTCTGCTCCGCTGAAGTTCTTGTGTTTCTTACCAAATGGCTTGATCTCCATCTCCCGTAACGGGCGTTGCATACACTTTTCTGGCGGACAGTACTCAATAACTCCTTCTTTCATCACTGCATGCCAGAAACGCAGGGTCATCTTTCCTGCTGTTTCCTCTGAATAAGCCTCATCCGCATACGTAATTCCGTGGTACATCATGCCAAAATCAAGCTCCCTGATATCATCGTAGGCACCTTTTCCGTCCCCAAAGCAGCAGGGTTCTATGTATCCCTGACATTCTCTGGTTCCAAGAAAGATATCTCTTCTTCCCCCCCGTTCAATCATACGTTTTGCAATGTTGTGATGCTTGTTCTCGTTAAAATCCTGATGTAAATCGTCCTTTCTGTTCTCATTCCAGATAAAATGCGCCCGCACCTGGTATTTACAGTCTTTCAGATACGTATAGTACGACAGGTCGTTTCCGTTTTCTGCATATTTTATTGGCCTGATTCCTTTTGTTTCTGTTTGGATTGGATTAATGACTCTTATTTTGTCAATGATCCAGATGATCGACGGCTTCCAGTAAATACTTTGCAATACCCCTTTGATTGCTTCATAGGTCGGTACCTGATAGCTGAATTTTTCCCCGCCAATCCTTGTAACGGGATCTGAAAACAGTGCATATTCCCCATATACCGCAAATTCTACCGCATTTTCATGCTGCATAAGACTCCTCCTTCCTCTTATTTATAATGTGGGCCGAAACCCTGTTTCACTGCTGTAACCTGCTTCCTTCAATATGTAGATCAGATTCTGCTGATCGCAGTAAAGCACCCCTGCTTCTTCAGCATTTTGTTTTTCGTATTCAAAAATCTGAATGGTATACTTTTTTGCTCTTTGGATCACTGATTTAACAAATTCCAAGCTGTATGCTGCCTTTTCCGAGCACAATTCAGCAATAAGACCTTTTGCTGTCTCATCGTAGGGAACCAGTACATCCATCGTACAGTCATCAAACACCTGAAAGTGCTTTCCACCTGTGGAAAATGCCTGCCGCAGATAAAACTTGGTTTCAACTTTTTCCTGCCGCTCTGTAGCTTTTTCGTTCGAAGCATAAAGATTTTGTATGGAATCCTTGAGATCTCCATACTCCTTCAGTACAACAGGATAAGACATTGTGTCTTTCATGTCCTTCATGCCCAGAAGATTCTGATAGTACTTCCCGATTCCGTCTTCCTGAATCATCCAGTCATATAGGGTCTTTTGACTTCTTTCTTCTCTTAATTCATCTCCTGATATTCTTATTTTTTTATCCGCTTCCTCCTTTCCTGCAGCAAGCATCGTCTGAATGCACGCATTTTGAGCAGTCTGTATTTCTTTCAGCATGGAAAGTCTTTCTTCACCGCTAATTAATTTGGTAAGATACACCGTGCAGCGATCTCCATACTCATTGCTCCTGTTGCATCTTCCTGCTGCCTGTGCCAGATTATCAGCGCCAGCAAGAATCCGGATGACAGATTCAAAGGAAAAGTCAATCCCTGCTTCGACTAACTGCGTCGATACACAGATCATTTTACGGTCTGTTTTTTTCTCAATAATATCACTTAGGCCTTTTTTAATTCTGATTAAACTGTCCTCTCTATGCTTCATACACATGGAAGTCGAAAGATAAAAAAGCTCTGTCAGGTCTGATGAAACCAGTGAACTTAACTCCTCATACAGGTTCTTTGCAGACTTTTTTGTATTACATA
>QKDK01000001.1 GCA_003252135.1 Clostridia bacterium | reverse complement strand
ATGTTATGTTATATAGCGACAGCCGGACTGAACCTTGTCTGGCCGTACTTAAGCGGTACTGTGCTCTATGATCAGGTCTTGTCAAAGAATCCTGCATTTACCGAGAAGCTTGGGCATCCCGGTATGCAGTTTACGATAGCGCTCGGACTGGTGGTGTCAGTGATGCTGCTGACCAAGATCACACTGCAGCTGCTCGGTATTCTGCAGGGCGTACTGACAGCGACGATCGTACCTGATGTTGTTAAAGAGATGAAGACGCAGATCTTCAAATCGATGGGCAGACTGTCGATCAGTTTTTATAATAACAGGCAGACAGGCAGTCTGATGACCAGAGTGTTAAGTGATGCAGAACGAATTACCGGACTTTTCATTGATGGTCTGCCATATCTGATTATTAATCTGCTTACCATTGCTGCCACGGCATTTGTTATGTTCCGCATGAACTGGAAGCTTGCTATTGCCGGACTTGTCTTTGTTCCTGTCATTTTCTTTATCAGTTTCAGACTGATGCCAAGACTGTTCCAGTTCTACGGAAGAAGGCATCGGGCTGAAAGAAGCATGAATGCAAGACTTAACGATAACCTGACAGGTGCGCGTGTAGTGAAGGCATTCGGACAGCAGGACAGTGAGATGGGACGTTTCGAAAAGAACAACACCAGAGTGCTGGGTGCAGAGATGGCTCTTGTCGGTTTTGATAACAAATTTTTTGCAGTGTATTCTGCGTTTGAGAATATCGCAGCGCTCGTGGTCTGGGGACTTGGGTCTTACTTTGCCATAAAGTATGGCAATCTTAAATTCGGTGTCCTGATTACCTTTGTCGGTTATGTTACGCAGCTGAACGGTCCGCTTGATTTCATGTCTTACATTTTCAGATGGTTTGCAGACAGTATGAATAGTGCCCAGCGTATGTTTGAGATCATTGATGCTGTTCCAGAGATCGTTGAAAAGCCCGATGCGAAGAAGCTGACACAGATACGCGGAGATATCGAGATGCATAACGTTACATTTGGCTATGAACCGCATAAACCGGTTCTGAAGAAGATCAGCCTGAAGATCGACGGCGGAAAGATGCTAGGTATAGTCGGACGCTCCGGTGCAGGGAAGTCAACGCTTGTCAATCTGATATCGCGTCTTTATGACCCGCAGGAAGGGGAGATATATCTCGATGGAATTAATCTGAAGGATATTGCATTCAAAGATCTGCGAAGGAACGTTGCCATGGTATCACAGGAGACATACATTTTTATGGGAACGGTCGCTGAGAATATTGCATATGCGAACCCGGAAGCCACCATGGAGGAGATCGTGAATGCAGCTGTGCTTGCAAGTGCACATGACTTTATCTGCAGGATGCCGGACGGATATGACACTATGATCGGTTCATCGGGAAGAGAACTGTCAGGCGGAGAACGTCAGCGTGTCTCCATTGCCAGAGCAATCCTTGCGAATCCTAAGATTCTGATTCTGGATGAAGCAACTGCATCTGTTGATACAGAGACGGAAAAAGCCATACAGGCTTCCATTAACTTTCTTATTCAGGACAGAACGACGATTTCCATTGCCCACAGACTTTCAACATTGCGTGATGCCGACCGTCTTGTTGTTCTGGACAACGGAGAGATCACGGAAGAGGGCACGCATGATGAGCTCGAGGCAAAGCAGGGCGTATACTATAAACTTAAGGAACTGCAGACAAAAGCGCTTGCACTGCGCGGAGTTGAATAGGAGAAGGAGTAGCGGATATGGGACATGATCATTCACATGGCGGTCAAGAAAACGGCGGCATGGAAGAATTTGACCTTGAAAAGATGGAGCTTGAAACAGAAGAGATGCTGAAGCTCCGGTATATTACTAAAGATAATGCTGAATTTCAAAGAACAGAAGGCGGTTTTGTATCACTTAAGATAGAAGATGAGTTCTACAAAAGAGTTCAGGTATACAGGGCATTTCCTTTCTCTGATCCGGAAGCTTTCATCTCCATTCGGGAGGCCAATGAAAAAGCAAAGGAAATCGGAATAATCAGAAATCTAAAGACCGATGTCAGTAAAGAGACAGCAGGTATCCTGTACGAACAGATGCGGCTGCGGTATTTCACACCAGTTATTCAAAAGATCATCAGCATCAGGGATGAGTATGGGTTTGCCTACTTTGACGTGGTGACAGATCACGGTGCCTGCCGCTTCACGATTCATATGGGAGGCGGCTCTGTTGTGAATTTAAGTGACACCAGACTGATGATCACAGACCTTGACGGAAACAGATTTGAAATTCCAGACTACACACTGCTGACGCAGTCAGAGCTGAAAAAGCTGGATTTGTTCCTGTAAAGAAAGGAAGACACAATGAAATTACTGTTTGATCTACCCGCTGCGGCGCAAAAGCTTCTGGCACTTGCAGCGAAAGAAGAAATCTGGTACTGTGTGCCGTACGACATTGCTTTTGATGGCAGCTTTCAAAAAGACGGATATATCGTTGTTACTGGCAAAAGGTTGGTCATCATTAATCAGAATCAGATATATTATGAAAAAGCGCTGTCAGATCTTGAAAAGATGAAGTGTGAAGCGCAGGTCAACTGCGGGATACTGCTGGTACAGGAAAAAGGTATGGATTATGAGCAGTGCCTTGTACGCTTTTCCATGCACCATCTGTCAAGAGTTTCCTTCGCTATAAAAGGTGCTGAAGTCCTTGCACAGGGCGGGAACAAACACATTGAAAGCAGAGAGAGCGAAAAGATCTGCCTGAAATGCGGCCGTGCGCTTCCCGGAACCAGGGAATGTCCAAAATGTGATGGCAAAGGTGTAACCATTAAAAAATTCTGGCGGATGGTGAAGGATTATAAGCTGCGTCTGGCCATGATCATATCCATATCGACCATTGCAGCTCTTTTATCACTTTATCTTCCGCAATATCAGAAGCAGTTCATTAATAACACGCTGACCAGCGGGAATGGTACTGTACATCAGGTATTTTTGTTTATTACGGTTATGTTTCTGTTGACCATGCTGTCTATCGGGATCGCAGTCTTAAAGAACTGGTGGTTCATATCTTTAGCTGCGCGTATCAGTAAAGATATCCGAAGAAAGATGTATGAGAAGATACAGGAACTGACGCTTTCTTTTATTCAGGACAGAAGACCGGGCGAGCTTATGAACCGTATTACCAGTGACACTGCACAGATCCAGAGATTTATGCACGAAGCCTTCGGACATATGTTTTCCTGTATGGTGCAGATGATCGGTGCCATCATACTTATGCTGATGCTCGATGTTCGGATGACATTGATTTCTATCGTCTTTTTACCGGTAGTCGTATTCCTTTCACAGGTATTCAGAAAGAATATACACAGAAGATTCCATCTGCAATGGGTGAAGAGCGATAAGATGAACAGCTCCCTGCAGGATGTTATCTCCGGTATGAGAGTTGTGAAGTCTTTCGGTAAGGAAGTTTCCGAATCCGAGAAGTTCAATCGGCATGCAGGCGATTATGCAAAGGTACAGAGACATAATGAGGTTTTCTGGGCATCATTCTATCCGGTGCTGACATTCTTAATGAGTCTTGGTATATATTTTGTAACATATTTCGGCGGTCTGAATGTACTGGCAGACAAAATGTCGGTCGGTGAGCTTGTACAGTTCAATGCATATGCCTGGATGCTGTATGGTCCGCTTGGCTGGATGACACATCTTCCGCGTCTTATAACACAGATGGTCACCAGTATGGAACGTATCTATGATGTTCTTGATGAGCAGCCAGTCATCGTTAATCATGAAGGTTCTGCAGCCCACACGATCGAGGGTGCTGTTGAATTCAGAAATGTCAGCTTTGGTTACAGGTCATATGAGCCGGTGCTTGAACAGATCGATCTGCTGGTCAAAAAGGGAGAGATGATTGGCTTAGTCGGAGCATCCGGAACCGGAAAATCGACCATGATCAATCTGCTGATGCGGCTTTACGAAGTAGATGACGGTGAATTGCTGATTGACGGAAAGAATATCAACCATCTGGAGATTTCAAATTATCATTCACAGCTCGGTGTTGTACTGCAGGAGACATTTTTGTTCTCCGGTACGATATTGAATAACATACGATTCTCTAAACCAGACGCCACGGAAGAAGAAATCATCATGGCCGCAAAGATGGCGAATGCCCACGACTTTATATGCAAGACACCGGATGGCTACAACACCTATGTCGGCGAACATGGTCACAACCTTTCAGGCGGAGAAAGACAGCGTATTGCAATAGCAAGAGCCATACTGAATGATCCAAGAGTTCTGATACTTGATGAAGCCACCTCCAGCCTTGATACAGAGAGTGAGTATCTGATTCAAAAGGCGCTGGAACGACTGACAGCCGGAAGAACGACCTTTGCCATAGCGCACAGACTTTCTACACTGCGGAATGCCGATCGGCTTGTAGTAATAGACGGACACAGAATTGCAGAGGTTGGTACTCATAATGAGCTTATGGAGAAGAAGGGAATATACTTTAAGCTGGTAACGGCACAGCTGCAGATGCAGAAGCTGCCCTCCAGAACTTCTGCCTGATCGCCGGCAGTTATATAAAATCAATGCATATCAAGAGCGGGCAGTAAGCATTTGACCAAGAATAAGAAACAAGAGGAAAATGAATGGAAGCATATGATTATTCTGAAACTGTTGCATATCTCCTGGACTGGTACGAGCAAAATGCCCGGATCCTTCCATGGAGGGAAGATCCAAAACCGTATTACGTATGGATATCAGAGATTATGCTTCAGCAGACAAGAGTTGAAACTGTTAAAACATATTTTGAACGTTTTATAAAAGAGTTCCCGACCTTACGAGATCTTGCAGATGCACCGGAAGATAAGCTGTTAAAGATGTGGGAAGGACTTGGCTATTACAACAGGGCAAAAAATCTGCAAAAGACAGCACAGCTTGTGTTCGAGGTATTTGATGGGGAACTTCCGTCTGACCATAACCGGCTGCGTGCGCTGCCCGGTATCGGAACATATACGGCAAGAGCGATTTCTTCCATTGCATTTCAGAACCCTGTGGCTGCCATTGACGGCAATGTGCTCAGAGTCATGAAGAGAGCAGCAGGCAGTTATGATAATGTAATGAAAGAGAAGGTCAGAAGAGAGCTGGAGGAGGAGCTAACCAGGATCATTCCAAAGGACAGACCCGGTGACTTTAATCAGGCAGTCATGGAACTTGGTGCGCTCGTATGTCTTCCGAATGGGAGGCCGCTTTGTGAGAGCTGCCCGCTGATGCATCTGTGTAAAGCCTTTCATCAGGGCATACAGATGAAGCTTCCTGTAAAAGACGAAAAAAAACCCAGAAAGATAGAAGAGCGAACGATATATATTCTTGAATACAACAAAAGATTCGCTCTGCACAAAAGGCCGGAAAAAGGATTACTAGCCGGGATGTGGGAACTGCCGGGGGCTGAGGGCAGGGGAACTATACGAGATGTGAAGAACTGGATCAGAGATCAGCAGGATAAAGACAGCAGCGATAAAGTCATCTTCAATATCGAGGATTTTGGTGTGTACCGGCATGTATTCACTCATATTGAATGGCATATGACCGGCTATTATGTAACACTAGCCAAGCCTGTCGGAGATTTTATCTATGTCGATGCAGATGAAATCGAAAAAAAGTATGCAGTACCCTCAGCCTTTGCTCCATTCATGCAGAGGATCATGGAAACCAGACTTCAAAATCCGACAGAAGATCAGCGATAACTTCTTAAACATTTGATGATATCTTGAGAAAAGATACTACATTTATACCACCAGAATTGACATTGCCTGATGAACAGATGTTTGTCATAATAGGGAAAGAGACAATAACATCTGCAGGTACCTGCATTTGCAGTGTACAGAAAGGTTTAGGAACTGGAATGGAATACAGAAAGATGGAGAAACAAGATATTACAACGTCACTGCTCGGGTTCGGTGCTATGCGTTTTCCTGTAAAAGATGGTAAGATCGATCGTGCTGAGGCTGAGAAGATGATGGATCATGCGCTGAGCAAAGGCGTGAATTATATTGATACTGCTTATCCTTATCACAATGGCGAAAGCGAGCTTTTTCTAGGGGATTACCTGAAGAACAAGGATCGCAGCAGTTATTATCTTGCAACAAAGCTTCCTTTATGGGCTGTTAAAACATATGATGATGCAGTGCGTATCTTTGCCGAACAGCTGGAGCGCCTTCAGACAGAGTATTTTGATTTTTATCTTTTCCATGCTATAAGCAGGGAACGTTTTGATTCGATGCTTGAGCTCGGACTCATAGATCTGATGGAAAAGTATAAAAAAGAGGGAAAAATCAGGCACCTTGGATTTTCATTTCATGACTCCTATGAAGTGTTTGAGGAGGTCATTACTTATAAGGAGTGGGATTTTTGCCAGATTCAGCTGAACTATATGGATACAGAAGAGCAGGCTGGTTTGAAAGGCTATGAACTGGCAGCAAAGCTTGGTGTCCCGGTCATTGTCATGGAGCCTGTAAAGGGTGGTTCTTTAGCTACTTTTGCGGAAGATATTACAGGTCTGTTCACAGCATTTGATGAAAACAAAAGTGTTGCTTCCTGGGCGCTTCGATGGGTAGGAACTCTGCCTAATGTAAAAGTGATCCTAAGCGGTATGTCAAACATGGAACAGCTTGATGATAATCTTGCTACATTTGACAAATTCCAGCCATTGTCTGCTAAAGAGCAGCAGCTTGTAAAAGATGTAGTGGAGAAGGTCAAAGCACGCACAAAGAATGGCTGTACCAATTGTAAATATTGTATGCCTTGTCCGTTCGGGGTTAATATACCTGGATGTTTCTC
>QKDK01000216.1 GCA_003252135.1 Clostridia bacterium | reverse complement strand
CAGTGAACTGACTTCAAAGGTCATGGTATACAGACGACTGCAAAATGATTCTGCTGAATTGCTGCAGACGATTGATACACTGCCGGATAATGCAGAGAAAGCTGACAACCTTTGCTCCGCCATCAGAATTACATCTGACGGGCGTTTTCTGTACGTTGCAAACCGTGGACATGACAGTATAACAGCATACGGAATTGATAAAGAGTCCTGTGAGCTGCAGCTGATCAATTATACTCCTGCAGGAGGAGAGTTTCCAAGGGATATTGAGATTGATCCAGATGATACATGGCTGTTTGCAGCGAACCAGAAATCTGATGAAATTACTGCATTTAAGATTCAAAAAGAGACCGGTGTTCTTCGCCCAATGGGTACGATCGCAAAAATCTCAAGACCTGTTTGTATACATATTTTAAACCGGCAGTAAAAAGCTAATGAAAGAAATGCACCTGCATTGACGAAAGAATAGTCTTTGCAGGTGCATTTTTAAGGAGTACGATATTTTAAAGAAGTTTATTGGTGATTCCTTACGGCAGGATCATTTATGAAAAGCCAGTGTGAAGCAGATCTTTATATCTTCTTCCATCAGACGGTATTTATCTGCTAAAACCGGACCACAGGAGTTGGAACCGACACCGCTCATCTTGTAGTCAAGGCAAAGTATGGTTTCCTGTAAAGGAACAAGCTCGTAGTTATGTCTGGTTCCTGCAAGTAATTCCTGTGTGTAGTGACTGGCCGAGAAAGAGAAGGAGCTGTTAGCTGTAACAGAGAGACTCTGTCCTGCTGCAGTAGCACAGTTCAGTTCATTGCAATGATAATGACTTCCGTATTCCTGGGGCCTGATGTAATCTACATACATGGTATCGACAGTTTCATTATGCTTGGCATAAAGTGTAGAACGATGTTTGTCTATGTAACTTTCACCTGGTCCGTATCCAAGAAATCCGATGGAATCAAATGCATTCGGAAGGAAGAAACGTAATCCGAATCTGGGGAGAAAGGGAAGAAGTACATTTCTCTTTCCGTCGATCTGTACGGTGATGCTGCCATCACTGCCAATCGTCCAGTTTACAGTCAGATCAACGATATGCTGGATCTGTATTGCTGTTATGGCAAGCTTACTGGTGATGCTGACATGATTATTAGCCGTCAGGATACTGGTATCATAAACTTTTACCATGCTGCGGTCATAACCTGCCAGTTCCCATTCTGTACGTGCATGAGAATCATTATCAATCGGTGCACGCCATATATTATACTCGACCGGCGCTGTAATCCAGTTCATCTGTTTATAGATGAGAGAGGAGAAAGCAGCTTTTTGTTTTTGGTAGGTGTACTCAAAATCAGGGCCGCTGATGACAATATGGGTCTGGTTTTCTTCTGTCTGGAGCTGTCTGATCGGTGCATTATTCGCATGCTGGAACGGCTTAGCGTGCTCTTTGATGAATAACTGGTCAAATCCGAGACTATGACCTGATTTTGTCAGAGCTTTATCAAAGGCCTGAATATAGCAAAGCTGCAGGGTAAGACTTTCACCGTTAGCTGCTTCCTTACAAAGCGAATCCAGTCCCAGAATCGTAATTGTTTTTGACTGATGCGGTGCAAGATCAACAGAGCCAAGATCAAGTCTTTCTCTTTTAATGCCATCCAGGTACAATACGACCTGAAGTTTCAGATAATCCTGAAGGTTCGTAAAATCAAGCATGTTTGTCAGTTCAACGATCCCGTTTTCGGCATCTTTTAAGACAGCACGCACCGGTCGGATGACATTTTTGTATTCTTCATATGCCGGATGAGGTATTCTGTCCGGAGAGACCATACCGTCAACGCAGAAATTATTGTCATGCGGATATTCGCCGGAATCGCCGCCGTAATGATATACTTTTTTACCGCTGACTGTTATACCGCGGTCAATTGCATGATCGCACCATTCCCATACAAAACCGCCGGCTAGTCGGTCATTTCTGTAGATACATTCGAAATAATCTTCGATATCTCCGGGTCCGTTGCCCATGGAATGTACAAATTCACAGAGCATATAAGGCTTTTTGTTAGAGGCAAGGTACTTTTCGATATCCGGAACTGATGCATACATGGTACTGTAAACATCAAGCATGGAGGTATCATTTGTATGACCGCCGGTATTGTGAATGCTGCCTTCATAATGTAAAAGTCGGCTCGGATCGTACTGCTTGATAAATCGTCCGGTATCTTCCATTGCTTTGCTGTAGCCGGCTTCATTCCCCATGGACCAAATAATGATGCTTGGATTATTCTTATCCCTCATAACATTTCTCTGGTTACGGTCAAGAATCGCTTTTGCAAAAAATTCCTTCTGTACAAGGTCACCGTAAGTGGTCTTCCAGTCACCGCCATAAAAATTATTGGCTCCATGGCATTCAAGATCGCTTTCACCAACGACATAAAAGCCGTATTCGTTACATAGCTGTGTGAACCAGGGCGCATTTGGGTAATGACTGGTACGGATCGCATTGATATTGCCTTCCTTCATCAGCCGCAGGTCTTTGACTGCTTGTTCTTTTGAAATGGTAAAGCCGGTCACCGGATCACTGTCATGACGGTTCACGCCCTTGAATGTAATTCTGCTGCCGTTGATGTGTATAATATCATTGATGATCTCAATAACACGGATACCGACCTTTTGCTGAATCAGTTCTCCGGTCGTTGAAAGGGTAAGGGTATACAGGTAAGGTGTCTCGGCATTCCAAAGTCTGGGCTGATCGACCGAAATGATGATTTCAGAACCTTCATTTACACCGGAAGCAATTTTTCTGTTTTCTGCATCAGTGAGAACAAAGGACACCGGGATTTCTTCTTTTGCGAACATCAGGGATACATTGATTTTTGCTTTGTCCCTTACTGCACTGAGGGAGGTGTTTACAAAATAATCACGAAGGTGATGCTTTGGCCTGGCAAGAAGATAAACATCACGGAAAATACCGGTCATACGGAATTTGTCCTGATCTTCCAGATAACTGCCGTCGCACCACTTGAGTACAACAACGGTAAGATCATTGCTGCCTTCTCTCAATAATGAGGTAATGCAGAATTCACTCGTCGAGTGGGATACCTGGCTGTATCCTGCAAAACTTTGATTTACATAAACGTATAAGCAGGAATCAACACCTTCAAAATTAAGGTATTGTTCTTCTGCAAGATCCTCTGTACTTAACTCAAGTGTTGTGTGATACACACAGGCCGGGTTTTCGTCAGGTACAAAGGGAGGATCATATGGGAAGGGGAAATTAACGTTCGTGTACTGGTGATGATCGTACCCATACATCTGAATGCAGCCGGGAACGGGAATTTTATCATAATGCATGTACTGATATCCCGGTACGGTAAAGTCTTCAATCACAAATGGTGACTCATAAAAGCGAAAGTCCCATTTTCCATTCAGCATGCGAGCCCTGGATGCATAAGGTGCAGTATCCTCACATGGAATATAATAACTTCTGTTTTCTTCGCAGCCAAGGTGAAGTGTTTGCGGATCTTCATAATATTTTGGAAGCTGCAGTGTTTTTGGAAGCATTGGAATCTCCTTTCAAACGATAGAATGAACCTGATTTTATGTTTCTTTTTTCTTAATATAGCAGAAACCTTTATGATTTTCTATACATAAATTTGATTATTACATGCACAAAGTTTTCAAATGCTTTGACAAGGCAGACCTGTTTGGTTATCATTAAATCAGGAGGTGATTTGGATCTATGCAGACTGTTGTGGGCTATTATGACTGGCATTCCGATGAAAAATCCAGTTCTGATATTGAGTACTTTGTACATTGCTGCGGCAGATATAAACTGATCAATAAAGAACATTTTATAACATTCAGACCTGATGGGACAGCAAATTACCAGCTGATCTATATAGCAGAAGGCATGGGACATTTTCAGGTCGGGGGAGCATGGCATCACCTGGAAAAAGGCAACTGTATTTTGTACTGCCCGGAGGATGCACAGCGATATGAATATTATTTAAAGGATCACCCAGTCATCTACTGGGTTCATTTTTCCTGCAGAGAAAAGCCTGTCATCTTACAGAGCAGCCAGGCAGGAGGCGGGAGGATACTCAGAGTCGGCTCGCACAGCACATATTTGCAGCTGTTCGATACCATGATCCACGAGCTTCAGATCAAACAGCCTTTTTTCGAGGAGCAGCTGCAGTTATTGATACAGCAGCTTCTCAATACCATGAGAAGGAACTGCTTTAAAGAAAAATCAGTATTCGAAAGCTATAATAAAGAAGTCGAGGATGCCATACGGCTTTTTCATATCGAACCTGAGAAAGAGTTCACCATACGTGATTTTACGAAAGACAGAGGGTTGAACTATTATCGGTTTATCGATACTTTTTCAAGATATACAGGGGTTTCGCCGAGACAGTATATCATTAATATAAGAATGACAATGGCAAAGGATCTGCTGATGAATACCGACTTTCAGATACTGGAGATTTCTCAGATCGCAGGATATGAAAATCCACTGTATTTCAGCAGACTGTTCAAAAAGAATTGCGGAATGTCTCCGACAGAATACCGGATCAAAAACATGTAGAGCGGTAAGTGACTTGATCACAACGTTTCATAAAATAAAGATTTTTTGGACTGATCGGACTGATACCGCTTGGTACCGCATTCATTGGCTTTTGCCCGATATACAGCATATTCCATATCAGGACCAATAAAAAGTAAAGAAGTGTATGCTTTGTGTGTAATACAAAGTGTTCGTCAAATATTTGTAAAATATCTATCGGATTCAGAATGAAATTCTTAGAAACATATATTATAATAGGTTTAGCAAAGAGGCTGCGGTATAAAGTGCAGCCTCTTTTTTTTAAATAAGATTTAATTCACAGGGGGACCAGGAAAATGATGGAAACAAATAAGAAGATGCA
Source organism: Clostridia bacterium (assembly GCA_003252135.1). Taxonomy (GTDB): domain Bacteria; phylum Bacillota; class Clostridia; order Lachnospirales; family Lachnospiraceae; genus SZUA-448. Next base: position 1,930 of record QKDK01000216.1, on the reverse strand, counting down.
GGAAGCCATGCTTCAAATGACAAAATGTCTTGTTGAAATAAAAAGTATAAATACTACGAATGGCGAAACAGCCATCGGGATGTTTTTAGAAGATATATTCCGAAAGATGCCTTATTTCATAAAGCATCCTGACCAGGTCATCATACAGGAACTGAAAAACGATGCCTTGAAGCGGCGTAATGTCTTTGCACTTGTCATCGGAGAAAATGGAAAAAGCAGCGATACACTGCTTCTGCACGGACATACAGATACTGTTGATATTAAAGATTACAAGGAGCTTGAACCATACGCCTGCAGCCCAGACCAGCTGATGGAAAAGCTTAAGGATATGGAGCTGGAGGACGGCGTGAAGGCGGATCTGCTGTCGGGCGACTATCTTTTTGGCAGAGGGACCTGCGATATGAAAGCAGGAGATGCTGTCTGGATCGAAATGATACGTGACATTTCTGAAAATGCAGATAAGCTCTGCGGTAATCTGCTCGTTAGTTTCCAGCCGGTCGAAGAAAATCTGCACACCGGAATTATAGAAGCACTGGACGTTTTTGAGGAGCTGAAACGTACCTACGGTCTTACTTATAAGCTTGCAATCAACAATGATTTTATCTGTCCGCTATATCCTGGCGATACCATGAAAACAATATATACCGGAACCGTCGGAAAGCTGCTCCCCTGCTTCTATATTCAGGGCAAAGAAACACATGTGGGGCAGTGTTTTGAAGGCTTTGACGCATCTGCAGTAGCCGCAGGCATTGTAAACAGGATTCATATGAATCATAAATTCTGTGATGGCTTTAAAGAGGAATATACGCTGCCGCCCTCTGTTCTTAAAATGAAGGATCTGAAAGCCTGGTACAATGTACAGACGGCAAAAGAAGCCTTTGTTTACTTTAACTATTTCGTACATAATGCCTCCATGGAGGATATTATTGACGGACTGAAAAATGCAGCGATGGAAGTAATGCAGGAAACAAAGAAGAAAATAGCAGAAGAGGCAGCACATTTTTGCAGGATGAGCGGTTATCCGTATAAAGAGCCGCAAAGCAGCCCGAGGGTGCTGACTTATGAAGAACTCGTAATTTTGGCAAAAGAAAAATCTTTTTCTGACAAGGAGTATGCCCTGATTCTTGAAACCGCAATGAAGGATGGAACTGATAAAAGAGAAATTCCGATATCTCTGATCCGTTATCTTCTGACGGCAGCTCATATCCAGCAGCCTACAGCTGTTCTGTATTTTGCGGCGCCTTATTGCCCTCACAACACCATGCAGGAGGCTGAAAAAGAACTGCTTGGCACTATCATGCAGATTGCAGACAGAGTAGGCCCTGCCTGTGGAGAGAACTATCGTATACAGAGATTTTTTCCGAGTCTTTCAGACAGCAGCTATCTGAAAATAGATGATACAAAAGCATCCATTGATTCTTTATATCATAATTTCCCAGAGATGGATAAACTCTACCCAACGCCTGTCAATCAGATCAAAGCACTGAACATTCCGGCTGTCAACTATGGCTGTTATGGTAAGGATGCCCACAAATGGACGGAGCGTGTGAATGTGACATACACATTCGGCGTACTTCCTGAGCTTGTGTACGAGACCATCAGAACACTTCTTATCTATGAAGTGTAATACTGCAGAGCAGATGTAAGAACACAAAAAAATATATTAATGATGATGCCAGGGTCGAATAGCCCTATATCAGCTATAGCAAGGTCAATTTGCACAAAGCCAGAAGACTCATTGCTTCGATTTCAATATAGAAAAGAATCTCTGCTATATTTCCATAGGTGCATTCGTTCTTCTGCCTTTGTGCAAATTGACACGTAATTTACGAAAGAGGACTATTCTACCCTCACATCATATTAATAGATACAAACAAAAGATACAAATAAAAGATACAAACAAAAGATAAAAAAAGACAGGCGGCCTGTC
>QKDK01000041.1 GCA_003252135.1 Clostridia bacterium | reverse complement strand
AAGAATTTAATAAAATATTTTTTTCTTTTCTTCACTCGGGCACCTCCTTAATATAATTGCTTTGCTGATATTTGATTATTAAACACATATATAGTACTGCATTTATACACTAATTATAAAAGCATTCGGCATGTAACCATATTTGGCCCTTTGAATCGCGAATACTTCCATCTTCATTATACATGCGTTCAATTCTATATATTTTAGATTGACTATTCACCCAATTGTTGTTCGTTATATGTAGAAGGTTCCAATCAACATAATTGGCAAATTCTTCTTGATATATTTCTCTAAAAAGATCATCTTTCCCAGCATCAAAAGCCAACCCCCTAATATGCCTTGTAGTCGCTGATGAATTAACATCAAGATTATATATCCAAGATCGAAATCCGGTACTTCCTTTCATCTCCATATTCGTTCCATATCCAGAATTATCATCATTATAATAATGACTGACATTCTCTGCCACTTGAACTAAGTCTTTTGCAACCTTCAGCTGATGCTTATATGGATTATCTGGGGAATTCGTTGATAAATCCCAGAAGTCTTCAACAACGAAGTGATCCGAGAGATTATGCAGAGCAAAATTATCCCAGTTATTCAGCCACGGTCCTCCTACTATATAATAATGATTATCTTCTAATGGTGTAGTTCCGCTTACTCTGACATCAAATACATCATAGGTCGTCTCTGTTTGTCCATAGGATACATAACCCGCATAGAGTGCACCAAGTTGCAGTACCGCATCATAGCACGCAACGTAACATTTTCCGTCTATATATTGTGTTGGCACATCCGTTTCTCCCGAAACTGATAATGAATGCACTGTGTCAATCCAATCATTCGCTGCAACATTAAAGGCAGAAGTTGTGTAATATATGCTTGAAGTATAATTGCAGCTTCCAATATTAAATACTGTGACCATTCCATTTCTTGTAATTATATAGTTATTTCCCTGATTAAGAACGCGGACATCGCCTAAATACGTAACCAGATCATCTAAACATACCATTACGGTACCATCAATATTAAACCCATCAACATAATTGGTTCCATTTGGCTTTGGATGGTCTGGGCAATTTGGTGTATTGGTTGGATAAATGTCAACATTAGTAAAATTGATTTTTACTGTAGGGATTGGAGTAGATGTCGGCGTCGGCGTTGGGGTCGAGGTCGGTGTCGGAGTCGAGGTTGGCTTCGGCGTCGGCGTCGACGTTGGCTTCGGTGTCGGCGTCAACGTTGGTGTCGGTGTCGCTGTTGGCTTCGGTGTCGGTGTCAACGTTGGTGTCGGTGTCGCTGTTGGCTTCGGCGTCGGAGTCGCTGTTGGCTTTGGTGTTGGCGTTGCTGTCGGCTTCGGTGTTGGCGTCGCTGTTGGCTTTGGTGTCGGCGTCGCTGTTGGCTTTGGCGTTGGGGTCGAAGTCGGCTTTGGCGTTGAAGTCGGCTTCGGGGTTGGCGTTGGCGTTGAATATGTCATAGATGATGTAGCTCCACACCGGTTGCATGTCTTTGTCTTTACTCCTGGTGAAGTAACAACATAAGGCCCCCAATCATGACCCAATGCTGGTATCGTTGAAAGCACTACTGCCCCGCAGATCTTACATCTGTATCTTGTCAAACCATTGGTTGTACAGGTCGCAGCTGTTGAACTTATAAAACTTAATATTTCATGATCACATGTTGTGATTATCGATTTTACCTGTAGCTCATCCTCTGCTTCATCAGCAATTACATCTGTTTCCATTTCATTCATTTCCATGCTCTCTGCGTGCACTGGACTTGTCTGCAGGTATTGAAACAATGTTATCATTAAAACCGTGCACACCATCCATGCAATTATCTTCTTGAACTGTCCCCTTTTCACGTAATCCCTCCATTATTATACGATAGATTTTGCAGAAACGTTATTCATTTTTACATTGATCTTTGCGCATTTCATAGCAGATTGCAGATACAGACTATATATAACTGCATAACTGGTATGTTTACGCATATGTCATTATATGTCATTTACTGCAACAGTACAATTACTATTTATAGAATATTTAGTCATATGCTGTAAAATTGCATTCCGATGTTGTGAACGACCTTCCTGATGTTGTGAACGACATTTGATAATTTTTTATTTTAAATTTTAGTATCAATTGATACCATTTTGAACAGCAAAAAAACTCCAGGTCTTTATCAACCTGGAGCTGGAGCTGCAATGTTTTCTGTACTTTTATTCTTGACTTCTTTTCTTTACCTCTCCATTTGACTTCTTATCTTTTTTTCTCTTCGCGAACAACGACAGCTTACTATAGAAATCTTCCAATATCAGCCTTGGATCAATGCTGTTATATACACGGATCGGGCGATTCAGACCGGTGTGTACATACTGCATTTCCTGTGTAATATAAGGTGCCGGTACCCAGTCAAAGGAAAATCTGTGTTCATACAGCATCAGTCCGACTGCCGGTGAATCACCAAGTACCCAGGACTCGCCGGTACGGAATGAATTCATTCTCGGACCTTCTTCCATGCTGTGCTCCTGAAGTTGATCGCACAGGTAGGCGCCAAGGTCTCCCATCGGTGCCACCCTGTCTTCCAGCTCTGCGAAGGATACCGGCATCATCTCATACACATTCTTTGGTACCTGCCATACCGGAATCTTTGAAGCAAATACCACGTTGGCTGCGTTGATATCATTGCCAAGGTTAAATTCCGGTCCGCCGACAGGATATTTACCGCCGCCGATCCATATGGCGGTCAGACGGTTCGCAATCGCAGGCTCCATAAGGTATGCACTGGCAAGATCCGTTAACGGTCCCATGAACGTAACGAACAAAGGACGTTTGTCTTCTTTCATGGCTTCTCTTACAATAAGCTTTGCTCCATCGGAAATGACCGGTGTCTTCGTATCCGGGAGTGCGTGCTCCGCACCGCGAAATAACAGATCTGTACTGTCAAAATCCATAAGTTCAAAGATCTTTTCTAACTCAATATAACTTTTTTCGACTGCATTTTCTCTTCCGTAATGTGAGGCGATCAGACCTACATTATCGAATTTCGGACTAAGCAGTGTCTGCACGATAGCAAACTGGTCGTCTGCTTCGTTCTTTGCATCCGTGTTGGTTATTACACGAATTATCTTTTCCTCCGGTACCTTAAAACGATAGGCATCGTATCTCATGTTACTGCTCCATTCCTGTTGCATCACAATGTATGTGTCAGACTTTTTTTATTGTCTCCTGCCATCCACTGTATTTTATTTTTCTCATCTCTTCCGCCATGGAAGGCTGGTAGGATATTGTTTTTCGGTTCGTCAGCAGGTCTTCTGCTTTGTACAGGCCGTATTTACAGCCTGCAAGATACGCTGCTCCAAGTCCTGAGAGCTCTTCTGTATCAGATACACGAACCTCACCCCTAATCATGTCGCTCTGGAACTGCATCAGGTAAGGATTCCTAGTCGGTCCGCCGTCCACACGAAGGGATTCTATGGCAATCCCGGTGTCTTCCTGCATGGCGAATACGATATCTGCGATCTGGTAGGCAATGCAGTCAAGAGCAGCTTTTACGATCTCACATTTCCCGGTCGTTCTGGACATGCCGTATAGTACGGCTTTCGCCTCACTCTTCCAGTAAGGGGCTCCGAGTCCCGAAAATGCAGGGACAAGGTACGTTGTATCCGCAGGGTTAGCTTTTGCTGCAAGGCCTGCTGTCTCCAATGAATTCTCAATCAGCTGTACATCATCTTTTAACCAGCTGATTACCGCACCGGTATAGTTTAAGTTACCTTCCAGGCAGTAGCTTACTTTTCCGTTAATTCCAAATGCCAGTGAAGTGACCAGTCCGTTCTTACTTAGGATCGGCTTTTCTCCGATGTTCATCATAATGGAAGAACCGGTTCCGTAGGTGCATTTTACAAGACCTTTTTCATGACAGCCCTGTCCGAACAGTGCTCCGTGTGAGTCACCCATCATGGAGAGGATCGGTACCGGAGTTTCAAAGTATCCTTCAAAGTCTGTCTCGCCAAATGCCGAATCGGAATCACAGATCGTTGGCAGTATCGAAACCGGGATATCATAAAGGCTGCATACTTCTTCATCCCATTCCAGGGTGTTAAGATTCAAAAGCTGCGTTCTGGATGCGTTGGAATAATCGGTCTTGAACTCTTTCCCTTTCGTCAGACGGTATAACAGATAACTGTCGATGGTACCGACATGCAGCTCCTTTTTCTTTGCCGCCTCTTGTACTTTTGGCACATTTTTCATCAGCCAGGCTATCTTCGCCGCAGGAAAATACGGTGACATCGGAATTCCGGTACGCATTCTTACGAATTCGGACAGATCTTCTGCAATCGAAGCTTTTTCTTTTTTTATCTCTTTAATAACGGATTCTGCACGGAAACACTGCCATACAATAGCCGGAGCAAGCGGCGTTCCATCCATTCCGTAGGCAATGGTCGTCTCTCTCTGGTTGCTGATACCAACGCAGGCTACTTCTTCCTTACGTATGCCGCTTTTCTCGATCAGGATGCCGATCAGGCGAATTACGTTCCGGTAGATCTCTTCCCCGTCATGAGACACCCAGCCTTTTTCATTCACGATCTGTTTATGCGGCAGATCACAGCGAAGAATCAGACTTCCCGCTTTATCGAACAGCAATGCTTTGCTGCCCTGTGTGCTCTGGTCGATCCCGATCACATATTGTTTCTGCATGTTACCCCATTTCTGCGCAGAATTTGCGCATAAGTTAAGATGGATGATGTGGGGGTTGAATAGCCTTCTTCGTAAGTTAAATGTCAATTTGCACATAGACAAATGAACGAATGCGCCTATGGAAATATAGTAGAGATTCTTTTCTCCTATACTTTGTGCTTTATAAGAAAACAGATCTGTTTGAGCGAAGCGAGTTATCTGTTTTCTTATAGAATTAGCACAAAACATAGGAGAATTAGAATCACTTCTATATTGGAATCGAAGCAATGAGTCATTTGGCTTTGTGCAAATTGACGCTTGCTTGCCAAAGTAAGACTTTTGATCCCCTAATCATGATTGTTAACGTAAAAGCTCTTGTGCCTTCTTTGCAATGCCTTCACCGTTCAGTCCGTAATAATCGAAGACTTCCTGTGATTTTCCTGTAATAACAGGAGAATCCGGCAATCCCAGATTGATGACCTTTTTTGGACACTCGCTGCAGATGATCTGGTCAACCATGGTTCCAAGACCACCGATGTAGGTGTGCTCTTCGACGGTAATCACAACTTTTGCGTTCGTTGCTGCTTTTACGACAGCTGCTTTATCAATCGGTTTCACACAGTACATATCAAGTACCGTCGCGTGAATTCCCTTTTCTTCTAATAATTTTCCTGCTTCCTTTGCGGGATTTACCATCTCTCCGCAGGCAATAATAGCGACATCATCACCTTCTGAAAGCACGGTAGCTTTATCCATTTCAAAGGGAACTCTGCTTTCTTCGTAAACGTCTTCCACCGGATTTCTTCCCACACGTACATAAGCAGGCTTGTTATCCTTGATCAGGGCTTCTATCAGGTATTTTGTCTGGTGGCGGTCACTTGGAAGGTAGACGCGCATGTTCGGCAGAGAAGACATCGCTGCGATATCCTGTGCGGAATGGTGCGTCATGCCAAGCGCTCCATAGCTGACACCGCCGCTGATTCCAATCAGCGTAACATTGGTATTGGAATACGCAACGTCGACTTTTGCCTGTTCCAGACTCCTCGAAGACAAAAAGCATGCTGGTGAAGCAGCAAAGACTCTCTTGCCGCAGCTTGCAAGTCCGGCCGAGATGCTGACCAGATTCTGCTCTGCAATACCCACTTCAACGAACTGTTTTGGAAATGCATCCGCAAAAGGAGCTAACGATGCAGATCCTCTGGAATCACTGCAAGCCACAACGATGTCCTTATTCTCAGCAGCCTGTTCCATTAATACATCACAGATTACCTGTCTGTTTGGTATCTTGTTCATATCAGTGTCCCCCTTTCTGGATTTTCTGATCCAGTTCTTCCAGAGCCACCGTTAATTCTGCCTCTGTCGGAACCTTATGATGCCAGTTCGCACGGTTTTCTATGAAGGACACACCGCAGCCCTTCGTTGTATTCGCAAGGACCAGCGTCGGACGACCCTTTAATTCTTTTGCTTCTTCGAACGCAGCACTTAAAGCGTCAATATCATTGCCGTTCACTTCGATGACATACCAATTGAATGCTTCCCATCGTTTCTTAAGGTCTTCATGTGCCATAACATCTTCTGTGGAACCGGATATCTGCAGACGGTTTCTGTCGATGACTGCGCAAAGATTATCCAGCTTAAAATGGCTGGCTGCCATAGCACCTTCCCATACAGAACCTTCTGCAAGCTCTCCGTCTCCCATGACTACATAGGTGCGATAGGGTGCATTGTCCATCTTTCCTGCAAGTGCCATACCGATGGCTACCGGAAGCCCGTGTCCCAGGGATCCTGAGTTCATCTCGATACCGTTGATCTTGTTGTTCGGGTGACCAATATACTTCGAGCCAAACTGTGAATAAGTATCAAGATCTTCTTTTGGAAAGAATCCCTTGTCTGCAAGAATTGTATATAAGGATTCCACAGAATGTCCCTTACTAAGAATAAAACGGTCACGATTCGGATCGCTCATCTTGTCAGGGTTTACATTCATCTGCTGATAATACAGTGTCACCAAAATATCCATAACACTTAAATCACCGCCGATATGGCCTCCTCCTGCATTATAGATCAGTTGTATAACTTCTTTTCTAAGTTCATTCGCTTTCACTGAAAGATTCATAATTACCGGTTTAAACACATAATAAAGTTCACGCATGTCACACCGCGGGAACTTTTTAGTTGAAGATGCCTTTTCTTCAACATGACCTCTTTTCTGTGTTGGGTTTAAACACATAATAAAGTTCACGCATGTCACACCGCGGGAACTTTTTAGTTGAAGATGCCTTTTCTTCAACATGACCTCTTTTCTGTGTTGGGTTTAAACACATAATAAAGTTCACGCATGTCACACCGCGGGAACTTTTT
>QKDK01000098.1 GCA_003252135.1 Clostridia bacterium | reverse complement strand
GTCCGTACTTCTTATCTTCAGAAATCTCCGCTATCTCTATCTTTGGCTTTTCAAAATCAAACACAGTGGACCCTCCTTACGGTGTAATAGTATGTAGAGCTTACCAATATTATTTGGAATACAACTCGACGATCAGCATTTCATTTACAGGTACATCAATCTGCTCTCTTGTAGGGAGTTCTTTCACAACACCTGTTAATGCTTCGTGATTTGCTTCAAGCCAAGCCGGTACAGTTCTTCCACCTGTAACCTCAAGAATGTCCTTGTATCTCTGCGCTGATTTGTATTTTTCTTTAACTTCGATTACATCGCCAGTCTTCACTTTGTAAGATGGGATATTGATGCATTTACCATTCACTGTTACATGCTTATGGTCAACGATCTGTCTTGCTTCTTTTCTTGTTCTTCCATATCCTAAACGGAACATTACGTTGTCAAGACGAAGCTCAAGGAGAATCATCATGTTCTCACCTGTTGTGCCGTGCTTGATTTTCTTTGCTTTATCAAAATTATTACGGAAAGGTTTTTCGAGTACTCCGTAGATAAATTTAGCTTTTTGCTTTTCTCTTAACTGCAGACCGTATTCGCTAACTTTTTTACCAGCACGTGCGAAATTACGGTTGGATTTCTTATCAATACCGAGTACCATCGGTTCAATGCCGAGGGATCTGCATTTCTTTAAAACAGGACCCATATCTATAGCCATCTTTTATTTACCTCCTAAATGTGTCAACATTATTAGACTCTTATGCGTTTTGGTGGTCTGCAACCATTGTGAGGTACTGGTGTTACGTCACGAATGCTTGTTACTTCGATACCACATGCCTGAAGAGCACTAATTGCTGCTTCACGTCCTGAACCAGGACCCTTTACCATAACTTCAACTGATTTTAAGCCGTGAACAACTGCTGCTTTTGCTGCTGTTTCAGCTGCCATCTGCGCTGCGTAAGGAGTTGATTTCTTAGATCCTCTAAATCCAAGACCACCTGCACTTGCCCATGAAATAGCATTTCCTTCTGCGTCTGTTAAGGTAACAATTGTATTATTAAAAGATGACTGAATATGTGCCTGTCCGCGGTCAATATTCTTCTTGACACGCTTTTTCGTCACTTTTTTTGCTGCTACTGTCTTCTTAGCCATTATGAAACCTCCTGTTAAAATTCATAACATCAAAATATGGTCTGTGCTGTTATATGCACAAACTCTTCTTATTTCTTCTTATTAGCAACAGTACGCTTCGGACCTTTTCTGGTTCTTGCGTTTGTCTTTGTCTTCTGTCCACGAACAGGAAGTCCTTTTCTATGACGGATTCCACGATAGCATCCGATTTCCTGCAGACGTTTGATGTTCAGTGCGATCTCTCTGCGGAGTTCACCTTCAACCTGCATGGTTGCATCGATAATATCACGAATTCTGCCTACTTCTTCATCAGTCAGATCTCTTACACGTGTATCCGGGCTTACTTGCGCCTGCTCTAAGATACGATTGGAGCTTACTCTTCCGATACCATAGATATAGGTAAGTCCAATTTCAACACGTTTCTCTCTTGGTAAATCTACACCACTAATACGAGCCATGTTTATTAAACCTCCGTTAATAATAAATTCTGTACCTGCAAGCTATCATTAGCCTGCAGCTGATCTGTTGAACAGATCTTTCTGCATACCCTGCAGAAATTCAGCCGCTTTAAATTGTGCTGCCTTTTGGCACCAGTCCATGATAATGACATGAACTGACAATCTGAAGTCATCTCGTATGAAATCCGGCAAAGCCAGGACTTCAGATCCACAATATCACAATTACACCTGTTAAGTTGAGAAAGCCGCAAGATTTCACACCCTCTTTGCCATTGTCCACAAAGACGTGTAACAGGCAATCGTAACACAGAAAGCAAGTGCTGTTTCAAAATGTGATGAATATCACTTTATCGAAACAACAGAGGCAAATGACCCATTTGGATCATTTGCTTCCGTCTATTTAGCCTTGTCTTTGCTTGTGCTTCGGATTTTCGCAAATAACGCGGATTGCGCCTTTACGTCTGATGATTTTACACTTCGAGCAAATCGCTTTAACTGAAGATCTAACCTTCATCCTAATCACTCCTTTCAAAAAAGTCCGACTAGTATTATATCATGCGGTTTTATAAATTACAAGCTTTTTTACCGCAGAATATACAATAAATTGTACCATCTGAGAGCTTTATTTATCTCTCCAGATAATTCTTCCCTTCGATAAATCATAAGGGGAAAGTTCAAGTGTTACTTTGTCACCCGGAACGATCTTGATAAAATTCATTCTCAATTTTCCGCTGATATGTGCTAAAACACGGTGACCGTTTTCTAATTCCACCTGAAACATCGCATTTGGTAATTTTTCAATTACTGTTCCTTCAATTTCTACCACATCTGTCTTTGACATAGACACCTCCGAATAAAATTCAAACTTGCTTTACTCATTATGCTATCTGCTTTAAAGCATTGATAACATTTCTGGTTCGCCTTTTGTAATCAAAACCGTATTTTCATAATGTGCTGAAAGGCTTCCGTCCTCTGTTACAACGGTCCAGTCATCATCTAGTACACATACATCATATCTTCCGATATTGATCATTGGTTCAATGGCAAGCGTCATACCGGCCTGCAGCTTCATTCCCCTTCTCTTTTGCCTGAAGTTGGGAATCTGTGGTTCTTCATGCATCTGGGTTCCGATCCCATGACCAACAAGATCTCTTACACTTGAATAACCAAAGGACGTTATATAATCATCAATTGCATTGGATATGTCGTAAAGATAACATCCTTCCTTTGCATACTTTATCCCCTCAAAAAAACTCTGCTTTGTAACATCGATCAGCTTTTGTGCCTGTGATGTAATGTTTCCCACTCCCCAGGTTCTTGCAGCATCTGACTGATACCCCTGATATATTACTCCGGCATCAAGGCTTATAATGTCGCCTTCCTGCAGAATCCGGCTTTTACTTGGAATTCCGTGAACAACTTCGTCATTCACCGAGGTACAGATAGAAGCAGGATATCCATTATAATTAAGAAAAGAAGGTATACATTTGTTTGCCCTGATCAGTTCCTCCGCTTTTTTATTAATGTCAAGCGTAGTAATCCCTGGAACAATCATCTCTTTCAATTCTTCATGTACCTGTGCCAATATCTTCCCGGCATCACGCATGATGCTGATTTCTTTTTCTGATTTTATCGTAACAGACATAACTTTCCTCACTAACCTAAGATAGACACGATGATTCCAAATGTTTCATCCATCGGCAGACTGCCGTTGACTTCTTTCAGAATTCCTTCATTATCGTAATACTCAATTAATGGCTGTGTCAGTTCATGGTATACTTCCAAACGTTTCTTAACAGTTTCTGGTTTATCATCTGCACGCTGGACAAGTTCAGCTCCGCATTTATCACAGATGCCTTCCACTTTGGGCGGAATATTTACTATATGATATGTACCACCGCAGGATAGACAAGCTCTTCTGCCCGACATCCTGGTGATTATTTCTTCATCTTTAACTTCAACGTTGATGGCATAATCCAGTTTGTCATTTTTCTCCTGCAAGGCTTTTGTTAATGCCTCTGCCTGAGGAATTGTCCGCGGAAATCCATCCAATACATAACCGTTTTTACAATCCTCATCCTTAAAACGATCCATAATCAGATCCAGCGTCAATTCATCCGGCACAAGCATTCCCTGGTCCATATAGCTTTTTGCTTTTAATCCTAATTCTGTATTGTTCTTTATGTTTGCCCGGAAGATATCTCCTGTGGATATATGTGGAATTGAATACTTTTCTGCGATTCGTTTTGCCTGTGTTCCTTTACCTGCACCAGGTGCACCTAACATAACTATTTTCATTATTATTCCTTTCCCGAATGAATATCTTCGCTGCCTTTTGTAGTCTTATATTTGTCTTTTTGCTGCCTTCATGTTGTCAGAAATTATACAGTTTTATGTTCATACTAACAGCCTACAAGGGTGGGAAAATATCCCACCCTTTCAACTGCTTTATTAATTTTGGTGACTGCGCTCTTTGATCAGAGTGCCTGACAAATTCATTCAATTTCAACTTACCAATGAAGCTTTCGCTTCATTTTATTCTGATAAGAATCCTTTATAATGACGAACAACCATCATCGATTCAACCTGCTTTGTCGTCTCAAGTACAACACCAACGATAATGATCAAAGATGTTCCACCAAACGATAATGATGCTCCGAAAGCTCCAGAGAAGAAAATTGGAAGTAAAGCAACGATCGAGAGACCAATAGCACCAATCATGATGATATAATTTAATACCTTTGTCAAATATTCCGAGGTAGGTTTACCAGGACGGATACCTGGGATAAAGCCAGCCTGTTTCTTCATATTGTTTGCAATTTCAATCGGATTGAAAGTAATTGCAGTATAGAAGTAAGCAAAGAATATGATCATAGCTACATACATTATAACGCCAAGACTATATTTGAATTCCCCAAAACTACTGAAGTTGAACCATTTGCTCTGGCTTAACAGATATAATATCTTTGGCCAGATATAGGCTCTTTGTGGCTGCACACCAAAAAATGATGAAATAATGATCGGGAACTGCATGATTGACATAGCGAAAATAACAGGAATAACACCGGCAGTATTAACTTTCAGTGGTATAAATGTTGATTGTCCGCCAACCATCTTTCTTCCCTGTACTTTTTTTGCATACTGAACACTGATTCTGCGCTGTCCGTTCTGAAGAAGTACGATCAGAACAACTGTTGCCAGGAATACTGCAAGTATAATCAATGCGCCAAACACGCCTTTAACTACACTGCCTGCGCCAGTTACGAACTGGGTAATCATGCTGCCGAAATCACTAGGTAATTTAGCTACTATGTTGATTAACAAAATCACGGAAATACCATTTCCGATTCCCTTCTCTGTGATTTTCTCGCCCAACCACATCAGGAATGAAGCACCTGCTGTGAAAGATACTGTTACTAGAACTACATTCATAACAGTCAGACCGCCAATCAGAATATTGGAATTATTGAAACCGATACACATTGCAACGGATTCAATAATTGCAAGACCAACTGTAAGGTATCTTGAAATCTCTGCAATTTTCTTTCTGCCGTCCTCGCCTTCCTTCTGCATCTCTTCGATCTTTGGAATAGCGATGGTCAATAACTGCATGATAATTGATGATGTAATGTACGGCGTGATACTAAGTGCGAAGATTGACATCTGATAAAATGAACCACCGGTCAATGTATCAAGGAAGCCAAGTCCTGTCTGGTAACTTTCCAGCCACTGCTTAAAGTAATCCTGATCAATCGCGGGAGTAGGAAGCTGTGAACCCAGTCTTACAATGATAAGACAAACAAACGTAAAGAATAACCTATCCCTTATTTCTTTAATCTTAAAAGCATCTCTGACTGTTCTAAGCATCCTAAATCACCTCTGCATTTCCACCAAGAGCTTTAATCTTCTCGGCAGCGCTTTCACTGATCGCGTTTACCTTCACATTAAGTTTCTTAGTTAATTCTCCGTAGCCTAATATCTTCACGCCATCTTTCGGGTTTTTAATGAGGCCGATTTCCATAAGTGTCTCAACTGTAACATCTGCATCGTTTTCAAATCTGTTTAATGCGTCAACATTAATTGCAATGATTTCTTGAGTATTTCTATTGTGGAAACCACGTTTAGGAAGTCTACGGTAAAAAGGCATCTGTCCACCTTCAAATCCGATACGTGGAGCACCAGATCTGGCTTTTTGTCCTTTGTGACCTTTACCAGCTGTTTTTCCGTTTCCTGAACCATGTCCACGGCCGCGTCTGAAGTTGTTGCTCTGTTTAGCGCCTTCAGCGGGTTTTAACTCTGTTAAATTCATGCTGTGCACCTCCTTGCTTGTTTAACTTAATTATATTTCTTCAACCTTAACCAAATATGTCACCTGTGTAACCATTCCTCTGACAGAAGCGTTGTCTGGCATTTCTACACTTTTACCAACCTTTTTCAGACCAAGTGCTTCAACTGTCTTTCTGTGCTTCGGAATAGCTCCGATCGGAGACTTTGTTAAAGTAATTTTTAATTTATCAGCCATTACTTTCCTTCCTTTCCACAGGAAATTTACTTTCCTGTTTTGCATAGATAGTCGTCTTAACCGATCACTTCTTCAACAGTCAGCCCACGAAGTGCAGCGATCTGCTCAGGTGTCTTCAGTTTGCTTAATCCGTCGATGGTTGCAAGTACAACATTCTGTTTATTGTTCGAACCAAGTGATTTTGTACGAATGTTCTTAAAGCCTGCAAGCTCTAATACATTACGAACAGGACCACCTGCGATTACACCGGTACCTTCTGGAGATTTCTTCATCAGCACTGTTGCGCTTCCGAACTTACCAATATAATCATGAGGTACACTACCGTTTTCGTCAAGAGGTAATGTAATCATTTTTTTCATTGCATCTTCTTTTCCTTTACGGATAGCTTCCGGAATTTCTGATGCTTTTCCTAAGCCTGCGCCTACATGACCGTTCTTGTCACCAACAACGACCAAAGCTGTGAAACGGAAGGTACGACCACCTTTAACAACTTTTGTTACACGCTTAATTGACACTACTTTATCTTCCAACATCAATTCACTCGTATCAAGAATAGTACGTTTCATGTGTTCTCCTCCTCGTTTAGAATTTAAGACCAGCTTCGCGAGCTGCATCTGCTAATGCTTTAATTTTACCCTGATATATAAATCCGCCTCGATCAAAAACCACTTCGCTGATTCCTTTTGCCATTGCTTTTTCAGCAATAACTTTTCCGAGGAATGCTGCTGCTGCAACGTCATTTGTTTTATCAAGTTCTGCTTTTACAGACTTTTCAAGTGTTGAAGCAGCTACTAATGTATTACCTACCGTATC
>QKDK01000353.1 GCA_003252135.1 Clostridia bacterium | reverse complement strand
ATGTAGGGATTTTCCGTATCCGAGGAGTTCGTCATGGCACGCTGTATGGTCTTGTTGATGGAAATCTGTCCCAGAATGTCGTAATACCGCTCAAGCCGCCTGTTCACGGAAGAACTGTACTGCTCTTCGATCTGTTGATAGGAGGATACCAGTTCGTGGTTTATAGATGAAGTGGAGAGTTTTATGAACCGGTAGGAAAGCACCAGCAGAGGCACCAGGCTGATCACGATGATCATAAACATTAATTTAAAAAATACACTGTTCTTGAACTGTCTCATAAAGATAAAATACACTCCTTAAAAAATCTAACATTACTATGATTTAATTTTATGAAAAAGTCAATAGCCGCAAAGCATTCGGAAAATAATGCACACTTATTTGTAATTTTGTCCATTGTTGCAAATGGCTCCGGAACATATAATAGTCACAGAAAGTTCACATTAGAACGATGAATTGCTTGAAAAGTTTGAATGACAGGGGAAGTTATCAATGAAAATGAAGAGTAAAGCGAATTTCTATACTGCAACTGAAGCGGAAGTCATCCGTGCGATGAGCAAAAAAAATGGGTTCAAGAACCTGATGAAGAGTATCTGGAAGCACAAAGTGCTTTATCTGATGTTTCTTCCCTGTATCGTATACTATATCCTGTTCAACTACATTCCGATGGCCGGTATTGTTCTCGCCTTTAAAAAGTATTCCTTTATGAAGGGCATCTGGGGCAGTGACTGGGTCGGGCTTCAGTATTTTAAGACTTTTTTTACCAGCTATGACTGTGTCAAGCTGCTGCGCAATACATTGACAGTTGGTCTGATGAAGTGTATTCTTGAATTTCCGTTTGCTATTATATTTGCTCTTTTGCTGAATGAGCTCAGAAATGCAAAATTCAAGAAGATATCGCAGACTATATCTTACCTTCCGCACTTTATGTCTTCTGTTATTATCATAACCATGCTGCAGCGTATTCTTGCACCGGATAACGGTGTTATCAATCAGCTGATCAGTGCATTCGGCGGAGACGGTTCAACATTTTTCCTGATGAAATCGCAATATTTTTATCCGATACTTTTCCTTCTGGATCTCTGGAAGAACATAGGCTGGGATTCGATCATATATCTGGCAGCTATTTCCGGTGTTGATCCAAGTCTCTATGAAGCAGCGGAGATCGATGGCTGCAACAAGATGAAGAAAGTCTGGCACATTACACTGCCAAGCATCAAAGGAACCATTGGCGTATTGTTCATACTTGGCATCGGCGGTCTGCTGTCATCTGGCTTTGACCAGATCTATCTGCTCCGTACACCTGGCAATATGGAACTGGCAGATACGCTCGACACTTATGTGGTACGTGTGGGTCTGGCAAACGGGCAGTTCGGATATGCGACAGCGATTGGACTGATCCAGGGAATTGTAGGACTGATCCTTGTTCTGGGAAGCAACAAGCTTTCGAAGAAAGTGACGGAAGTCGGCATCTGGTAATCGAAATTAGTGTGTTACAGCACTAAAAATAAAAGGAGGAGTTTATTACATGAAAAGATACTCATGGAAAACAAAGGTTTTTTCGATGTTACTGATCTGCCTGATGGTGTTTGCAACCGCATGCGGAAAGACTAACACGAGCAACAGTGGCACAACAGCAGATACCGGTTCGTCCACACCTACAAGTTCAGCTTCTGACACCAGCGGTTCAGACAGTAGTACTGACAGCAGCAAACCAGACACATGGATCGCTGACAGAACCATTCAGGTTCAGGCATATGTCGATGATATCGGCTATTCACTTCCTGAAGATCAGCTGTCTACCCCTGTTATGGAGGAGCTTGCAGCAAGAACAGGTATGAAGATCGAGTTCCTTTACACACCGGGTGAGAAGGACAGATATGTTATGGCAGCACAGCTTGCAGCCGGAAATCTGCCGGATATGATCGTAAGCTACCTGAACAACTCAACAAGACCTGAGTTCCCGATTCTTTACAATGCAGCGAAAGACGGTATGTTCACAGACATTTCTTCAATGCTTCAGAGCAGTACAGTATACAGCAAGTATTATGAAGATGGATATCTTCCTGCTGATACCTACAGCAACATAATGTTCCGTGAAGATTTTAACGGTGCAGTTTATTTCTCCCACCTTTCCATTGATGATGTTGATACTTCCACAGTATGGAATCCATCAGAAGAATACCTTGGCGGACTTTATATTCAGAAAGCTATCGCAGAAGATCTGAATCTTGATGTGACCAGTATTGATTCCTCTGAGAAGCTGTATCAGCTGTTAACAGAGATCAAAGCAAAAGGTTACACAGATGTGAACGGCAACGAGATCACACCTCTTGGACCAAAGTACTGGGGCGGTTCTGCAGATTCTCTTGATTATGTTATCAATGACCTGATCTGGGGTGTTTCCGGCGATTACAATATGACAGAAGACGGAACCATTCTTCATGAAGCAGAAACAGACTGGGTATACAAACAGATCGATTATGTTAGAAAGCTTCTGGCAGAAGGCCTGATGCACCTTGAGTTCTTTACCATGGATGAAACAAGAGCAGGTGAGCTCTGCACAAACAAGAGCGTTGCCATCATCAGTGATATCCACAACTATGTTGACATCGTATACAACAGTGATGACTGGATTCCGCTTGGACCGATCGCTGACTACACAGGTTCTACTGCAAAAGTTACAACAGGAAAATCAGGTTACGGACAGTGGGCAATCCCGTCAACAACAGAGAATCCTGAAGAAATCGTTGCACTTATGGATTACCTTTCTACCTATGACGGACAGCTTCTTTCTCTGTACGGTGTTGAAGGTGTTACCTATAACATGGTAGACGGAAATCCAGTACTTACAGATGAAGTTCAGACAGCTATGGCAAATGGTGATACAGATACACTTAGAAGCTTTGGTGCAGCATTTGACGGTTCAGGTGTATACGGTATGTCTTACCTGCTGACTGACCTTCAGAATGAAACCTACTTTGGCGAAGCAAGACCTGGTGCAGGTTCAACAACTACCTACGCTCATGCAGTTGAGATCGCCACTGATTATCCAAGAGAATACAGACTGGTATCAGGTCTGAATGCAAGTGCATACATGACAGAGCTTGAAGATGTAAATACAGCAATGTCCCTGCTTGACTATGATGAAGTCAGAATTCAGGCATTCTACGCAGAAACAGAAGATGATGTTGTGAATATCATTGAAGGTTTCCGTGCACAGCTGGAATCTGCAGGCATCGATCAGTTCTACTCTCTTGTAAAAGAGAAATATGATGCAAATCCTGACACTGTTAAATTCTACTAGAATATGACAATTCTATGACATGAATAGAATTAATCTGCATAATAACAACTGAACAAAAGTAATTTTTTAAATGAGCAAAAAGACCATAAGGTATGGGAGGACAAGAAAATGCAGGCAGCTAACAAAACGAAGGTGAACAACAAAATCAAGATGGGAACAGGAGAGAGAATACTCCAGGTACTCATTATTGTGCTTGTTACCTTATTCAGCCTATGTATTCTCCTCCCATGCCTTAATATTTTATCATTGTCATTCAATGATGGCGCGGATGCGGCAAAAGGCGGCGTATATTTCTGGCCAAGAGTATTTACGCTCGATAACTTTGCAGAAGTATTTAAAGACGGCAGTATAGTAAGAGCCTATGGGATCACAATATCAAGAACAGTGCTGGGCACCCTGCTGAGCCTGATTCTTATGACAGTCTCGGCTTATGTACTGAAAATCAAAACCCTGCCGGGACGTAACTTTTTTACACTTGCCATTGCATTCACCATGCTTTTTTCCGGCGGTCTGATTCCGACCTATATCCAGTATAATAAGCTGAACCTGTTAAATCATTTCTGGGTCTACATTTTCCCGGGTGCCATCAGTGCTTATTATCTGATCATGATCAGGACCTTTTTTGACACGATACCGGAAAGCCTTGAAGAGTCGGCACAGATAGACGGGTGCGGTTATTTCGGGATCTATACCAGGGTAATACTTCCCCTTAGCAAACCAATCATAGCGGTTATCGGGTTGTATTGTGCGGTCAATCACTGGAATGACTGGTTCTCCGGAGCATTTTACATGAACAGCAGCAAGCTTTGGCCGGTGCAGACAGTTCTGCAGCAGATGCTGAACAAAGCGATGGCATCAACAGAAGAGAATACGAGCATCGGACAGCTGATCGCACAGAATGCCAATACAGTGACCTCTGATTCCTTGAAAATGGCAGCAGTTATTATAACCATGCTCCCTATCCTATGTGTATACCCATTCATTCAAAAGTACTTTACTAAGGGTGTAATGATCGGAGCAATAAAAGGTTGAACAAGGAATACGCAAAAACGGCAGACATTTTCGTTCCGAAGATGCCTGCCGTTTTTTAAATAGAATAAAAGATTGTCTCTTCATGGAGCAAAAGAATCCCCAAATAGCATGAAGATTAACATGCAGCCTGTGATATAATAAACGGGAGAATGACAAAGTCAAAAGTCTTATAGCGTGCAAAAACATGTGCAGGAACGGAGAAAATAATGAAAAAATGGGATATATTAATTTACGGAGATGCCAATGTGGATCTTTTGGTTCAAGACATTGCAGCACTGCCGCCTTCCGGTGAAGAGCACCTTGTCCCATCGATGCCGATGTGTGTTGGCGGAGGAGCAGCCAATGTATTAATGGGAGCAGCGAAGCTTGGACTAAGAACAGCTTTTTGCGGTGTGCTGGCTGATGATATACACGGAAGGTTTGTGACAGAGGAGATGCAGAAACTGTCAGCAGATACATCACTGATACGAATCAGTGATAAACATTCTACCGGCATTTCCATCAGTTTCACCAATCGGGAGAACCGCTGCTTTTTAACACTTCGCGGAACCAATGAGGAGCTTGATGTATCCATGCTGACAGAGGACATGATGAGACAGGCAGGACATATTCATCTGACAGGATATGCAGGCTCTGCCAATCATGAGGAATATAAAGCGAT
Organism: Clostridia bacterium; assembly: GCA_003252135.1. Classification (GTDB taxonomy): domain Bacteria; phylum Bacillota; class Clostridia; order Lachnospirales; family Lachnospiraceae; genus SZUA-448. The sequence goes on along the minus strand of QKDK01000353.1, from coordinate 1,917 downwards.
ACTGATGCTGATTCACAAGATGAAGGAAACGACTGTATCCATGGATGTCGGCTGGGATGATACGGGTGAGTGGAAAAAGGAGATCGTTGAACTTTTTCCCTATATTGATGTCTTTTTCATGAATGAGACAGAAGCGCTTCACTACAGCAGGAAGGAATCTGTCGACGAGGCCTTACAATTCTTTGCTTCCTTTGGCAGGCAGGTCGTTATAAAGATCGGCAGTAAAGGTTCTGTTGCCGGAGTCAGGAATATGGCAGAGGGAAATCTACAGGATGCAGTCATCGATATCGTGCAGGCAGGTCCGTTTCAGGTACAGGCAGTTGATACGACAGGAGCAGGAGACTCTTTTAATGCTGGTTTCCTGTATGGTTTTGTGAAAAAAGCGTCTGTTGAGGATTGCCTTACATATGGAAATGCCTGCGGAGCGCTGTCCGTAACCGCACTTGGCGGGAATACAGCATTTCCGGATGAAGCTGGTCTGAAAGCATTCATCAGCAGCAGAAAGCAGTAACCAGAATAAAAATAATACAGCATGAAAATAAAGATAAAGTTTTGAAAGGACAGTGAACGTATGAAAATAACAATCATAGGTGGTGGAGGCATCCGTACAGTAAACTTTATCAACGGATTGCTGGAACGGTGCACAGATCTGGCGATCGATCAGGTCGTGCTTTTTGATATCGATCACCCAAAGCTGGCGATCATTGAAAAGCTTGCAAAGTATGTGGTGGAAAAAAAGAGCAGAGATATGAATACCAGTGACCTTCTGCTTCAGGTTTCTATGGAAAGCGATATCAGAGCGGCCCTGACAGGAGCTGACTATATCGTAACGACACTGCGTGTTGGTAATGATCATGCCAGAGTCATGGACGAAACAATTGCGCTTGCTCATGGCGTAATCGGTCAGGAAACAACCGGTGCCGGTGGGTTTTCCATGGCTTGTCGTTCCGTCGGTGCGCTGCTTTCCTATTGCGAGCTGGCAAGAGAGCTTGCGCCAAAAGCCTGGATCTTTAATTTTACGAATCCGTCCGGACTGGTCACACAGACGCTGCATGATGCGGGCTTCACCAGAGTGATCGGTATATGTGATGCACCAAGCAGTACAAAGACCAGAATAGCAGAAGCATTGAAGGTGGCTGAAGATGCTGTATATACAGAGTTTTTTGGACTGAATCATCTCTCATGGATATCCAGTGTAAAGGTTGACGGACGTGAACTGGTGGCAGAACTGATCAAGGATAAAGATTTTCTGGACAGTGTGCAGGAATTCTCCATGTTCGATCCTGCATGTTTTACGCTGACTGGTTTTTTGCCCAATGAATATCTGTACTACTATTATCACAGAGAAAAAGCGCTTGAAAATATCAGCAGGTCAGGACAGACACGCGGGCAGCTGATTGAAGAAGTGAATAAAAAGATGTTCGAAGAGCTTTCAGGCATGGATATTGACAGTGATAGAGAAGCAGCACTGCAGACCTTTCTGTACTACATCTATATCAGAGAATACTCCTATATGTCTGTTGAAACAGGAACAGACCGGAGCAGAGATATAAAAAAAGGAAGTCTTACTGTTCCGAGCGGTATGGGATATGCAGGAGTGATGCTCGACTGCATCGAAGGGCTGCAGTCAGTGAAAGAAAAACAGCTCGTACTTTCAGTGCCCAATCATGGAGCAATACCTTTTCTTGCGGATACAGATATTGTTGAAATCACCTGCAGGGTGTCAAAGGAAGGTATTCGCCCGGTAAAACCACGCGAGATACCGATGCACTGCGAGATACTGATCAGGCAGCTGAAAGCCTATGAGAACAAAGCATCAAGAGCAATACGGGAAAAATCTGTACCGCTTGCTGTTGATGCGCTGACACTCCACCCGCTGGTCTTTTCTTATTCACTTGCCAAGGATATTGTTCTGGC
>QKDK01000067.1 GCA_003252135.1 Clostridia bacterium | reverse complement strand
ATAAATACTTAAACCATAAGAAAAGAACCCTAATAGTAAGGCCATGAAAATTGCACTTGGGTGGTGTATTGTTTCCGAAACAAAGAAGGCAATCAGCAATGATCCAAAACCAGAACCAAAGCCTTTGATTATAACAATCTGCACTGGATCTTTTAAAGAAATCATTCTTGTACAATTGTTTTCAAAGCCCCAACAGATGCAACCCAAAATAAGAAAAACAGTTCCCGGATTAAAAACAAGGATAGACGTAACGTCAAAGGTTAAAATGATAGTAGATAGTCTTTCGTTTTAAGGTTAGTGGTGTTCCCACTAACCTACGGTCCCTTACTATCGGACCTTCTGTTGCTTTAATTACCTGTACTTCTGTACCTGCCATATCATTCTACCTCCTTGTGTCATTACCATACATCGAAAACAAAATGTTAACGAATGTACGGATCTATTTAAACTGCCATAAAAGAACAAACATTATATTCGCCCATAATACGATACTTAGCTCTTGCGTATTCATCATCAGAAATGAATCCATATCTATGGATCCACCCAAGAACCGCCAGCTTCTTCGCTAATTCCAAATCCTTTGTCATGCTCCTGCACCTCCCCATTAAAATTCCTGTTATCACCTTCTTTCCTATCCACTGCGTGGTTTATCAAGTGACTAACTGCCAGTTATGCGGGCTTGGCTTCCGTTCGTATCAGATGTTGTCAGCATTCCAGCTGACCTTTAGCTGTCGGTGCTTTCGCACCTTAGCATGTGGGCCTCTCCTGCTCGAGATCCTCTCCCACCCTTTAAAGAAGTGTCTGTCCCCGCTCCGCTTACCTTCCGGCAAGCCTCCTCGCAGGGATTTGTTGACACCTGATACAGCTCATTTTGTTTTCAAGGTTCGTTACCACTTTTCAAAAGTTCTTATAGAACATTTGTTTGTGATGTGTTATACTTATTCCGTAGCCTTCTTCTCTGCCTTTCGGCTTCGCTTGGCTACGTTTTATGAGTTAAGTTTAGCAAGATTAGAAGGAAAACATCATTGACAGAGACTTGACCGGAAGTTGACAAATATTTTATGAAACGCATTTTGGGAAGAGATAGAAAACAGAGTTTTACAGATACAGACTGAAGTTGATTGTTTGAAACACAGACTTACTTTCGCCAATGTGATTGGCGTGTTATTAGAAAACAAAAAGAAAACCTATCAGCAGCACCAGATGGTACGCAGTCTTTTCTCTGCATATCTGGATGATGAGCTGACAGGTTCTAAACTGATTGCGGAAGATAATACCATGTACAGCCGCTGGTGTAACGGGGCAAGACCGATACCGCTAGATATTATCCGCTGCTATGAAGATGATGATAACTGGGATGTCATGGAGGATGATTTTGAGGACAAGATTATCCCGAATCTTATAAATGAAACACAGGCACGAAACCGAATGGAAGAACTGATAACAGACAGCATTCCCGTCATCGGAACGGAACAAGCAGACGAACTCTGCTCTATTAAAAACAACAATATCTTCTTCACTGCCGTTGTCCGCTACGCCATTTTAAATGACCATAACAATAGCAGTCTGTTTTCTCCTGACCTGGCAGACATTTTGCTGGGTGCAAAATATCCTTCCTGCACTTCCGAGTTTGTGGGTAGGAAAACCGAACTGAAGGAAGCAGAAAAGCTGCTTACGGAACATTCCCTTTTATTTGTGACCGGAATTGCCGGAATAGGAAAAAGTGAATTTGCCAAAGCCTTTGTAGAGAAATACAAAAAGAAATACACCAATATTATCTATGTCCATTATTCCGGCAGTCTAAAAAAAGACATCGCAGGACTTGTTTTTGCTGATGATTCTTTAGAAATGACGGAAGACGAATTATTTGACCGCCATTACAAGATGTTTCAAAAGCTCCACAGTGACAGTCTGCTTATCATTGATAACTTCAATGTACTTCCAAAGGATGATGAGTTTTTCCGCGAGCTTATCAGGAATGATTTTCAGATACTGATTACCACAAGATGTAAAATCACAAGGTTTGCTACTATTGAAATCAAGGAATTAGACAGCGAGAAAGAACTTCCGGATTTATTCTGCCGCTACTGTCCCTCTGCCAAATCAGAGTCGGATACTGTAGCTGCTATTATCAAAGAAGTCAAGAATCATACTTTGACTGTCTGCATGGCTGCCCTTACCCTTGAAGCAGGCGGCATGGAGCCGGAAGAACTGTTGCAGGAGTTAAAGTCCTACGGACTGAACATGGATAATGGTGAAGAAATCGAAATCTACAAGGACGAAGAATTTCAGGACGCCCGCATGATGGAACATCTGCGGAAGCTTTTACAGTTAAGCGGATTATCGGAAATGCAGACTAATATTTTACGCAATCTGTCTCTGCTTCCGCTTTCCGGCATCTTCAAAGCATATTTCCGAAAATAGCTCTGCCTTGATAATGCCAACGAAATCAACCATTTGATCCGCTATGGTTTTATCACGGAAGATACCGAAAATAAAAAGATTGCACTTCATCCGCTGATACAGGAAGTTGTGTTGTTAGAAACCATGCTCTCCGTTTCAAACTGCAAATCCATGATTAACAGTCTGCATCTTATCTGTCTGGCTCATGGACTGGATGCACGCAAACCGCAAAATATTATTAGCAGTCTTATCAGTATCTGCGACCATATTATCAACGATATGCCGGAATACTACCTGCTCTTTTTGCAGGATACCTTCCCGTACTTTGATAAATATCTGGTTACGGATTATCTGCCGAAGCTTGTGGAACGCATTGAATATGCAATGAAAGAAAAAGATAACGTTTCCGTCTGCGACAAGACACTTATTCTTGATTACAAGGCTGAACTTCTGCTTCCACATAAAGAATATGATAATGCCGTAAAGAAACTAAAAAAAGCTGTTGCACTCTTGGAAGAATATCACACAGGCGAAGTAACAGAACGCTCCGCTAATCTGCTCTCCAACCTTTACAACAACTTATCAAACACTTATCTGCTTATGGGAAAATCGGAAGATGCGGTAACTACTTTGAAAACTGCATTTGAAGTACGACAGAAATATGCCGATTACGGACTCTTCGAAACACATGATACCTTACAGCAGATGATGAACCTTGTGAATATGCTGATACTCTCCAAGGACTTTGACGCAGCCGAAATCCTGACTGCATTTTACGGAAATCTGGTACTGGAAAATCTTGGCAAAGACTGCATGGATTATGGTGTCTGCCAACTTGCCAAAGGCATCATTTCCTACGCTCGCGGAAAAGCGTCAACTGCGGAGACCTGCCTCTTATCGGCAAAAGCTGTTTTTGATGATATTCTGCAAGAAGATAACGGATATTCAAAAACCACCTGTCAGTACCTATATAATCTGTACCGCAGGTGGCAAAAACCGGAGTTGGCGGAAGGGTATAAGCAGAAACTACTGAAATCTTCTACATAGTATATTCGTGCAAATTCATATGAGCTGTCACTTCCTTGTCACCTCATTGTCACTTCCTATTTCAACTTCCAAACTGATTCTTTTTTATCATACGACAAAGACACTTTTTTCTTTATTTCCTGTACATCACGCAATATCGTTCTTCTTGTTACATCCAACTTTGCCGCAATGTCATCCACGCTTATTTTCTGATTTTCGCAAATCATATCATAAACAAGCTGTTCTCTTTCTGTCAGCTCAGTTTCCATCTCGACTTGCTTAACAGCCTCTTTAGTCAGCGGTATTGCTATTCTGAAAACATCTGCTTCATAAATTTCCGGATTTCCACCTCCAGAATATATAGGTGTATATTTATACAAATTCTTCACGCCAGAACCAATCATATCGGAACGTCCTATTGCGGTAAAGAAATTAGCAATCAGTGGATTCTTAGGATACGGTGTAAATTCATCACTTAATATATTCCCTTGTCTTCTAGGTCTACACCAATTTTCTGTCCTTAACCAATCTTTCTCTATAATCAACTTTGCCGGATAGGCACTGGAAAAATCCCTATGAACCAAAATATTTGAAACAACCTCTCTTGCAATCACATCTCTAATACTTGTGCTCACATTGTTGATAAGGCAAAATTTGTCTGAAGTATGCCTGTTATAAATCTTTTGCTTCCCATAAACTTTGCGATTTCTTTCAAATTTATTATAGAAAAAGAGAATGAATTTAAAAATTCAAATTCATATAGTTATTAATTCACATTATGACTTAATCGAAGGATTTTTACAAAAGTACTTCAAAAACTGTTCCGCCTTCGTTGTTGTCTTTCACACGGATACTTCCGCCATGTACCCTTACGATCTCATGAACAAGTGCAAGCCCAAGTCCCACACCGCCAAGTGCGCGGCTTCTTGATTTGTCCACGCGGAAAAATGGTTCAAAAACTCTCTCTTTCAGTTCTTCCGGTATTCCATTTCCGGTGTCTGATACAGTAAGACAGATATTTTTGTCCTGCTTAGCTGCTGTTACTGTGACTTGTCCACATGGTTTGTTATATTTTATTGCGTTTTCCACAAGGTTGTATACGAGCCTGTAGATAAGTATATCGCTGCCCATCATCGTGACCATATCGCACTTTCCGATAAGCTTTATATCCTTCTTCAATGCCAGCGGTTCCAGATCTGCCAGTACCTCTTCTACAAGAGCATCCAGTTCGATCTTCTCATCTCGTGTCACAGTCTGAAGTTCGCTCATGTCAAGAAGTGTCTTCACCATCTTACCAAGACGCTCATTCTGTTCTGTCATCATCCGGATTGTCTGTTCTGTGCATTCATCATTCTTTGGATGTTCCGTAGAATGATACAGATCAAGCTGTGCCTGAATCACTGCTAGCGGTGTGCGAAGCTCATGTGCCGCATTTGCAGTAAACTGCCGCTGCACCTCAAATGCTTCTGACAGACGGTCTAGCATCCTGTTATAAGAAACACTTAGCTGATTTAATTCCTTAACCTTATTCTCCTCTATTCTGGAATCCGCCAGATTCTGTGCCTGCACTTCTTCTATCTTATCAGAGAACTCGCAAAGCGGCCTTAGCGCACGTCCGCTTATAAAAAAAGTAACAATCCCTCCAAAAATGGCCATCAATGCAGAGAAAAGTAAGCTTCTTTTTCTATAGTCTGCTTTGCTGTTATATACCTGGACAGAAAAATTATTCGCAAAATCATCCCATTTATCATCCGGGATATCAATATAGATCTCTTCTGTTTTTTCTCCACCGGCTTCACTGCCCTGTGCATCCACCGTGTCCTTTAACGTATCAATATAATACACTCCGTTTCTGTAAACGAACATGGTAAGACATCCACAGATCACAGCAATAAATAATGTTGTAATAATTGTAAGCCGCCACTGCAGCGATAACTTCTTCATCATACAGGTTCCTCTATCTCATAACCTTCACCGACTTTGTTTACGATCGGATCATAACCAAGTGCTGCCTTCAGTTTCTTTCTAAGTGATGACATATGTACTCTGACGGAACCGCTGAAGCTGTCCACAGATGCATCCCATACATGCTCGATCAGCTCCTCCTGGCTTACCGGTCTTCCCTGGTTAAGGATCAGATATTCCAGGATCCCATTTTCTTTTCTCGTCAAAGCTACCGGGATTCCCTTTGCATAGGCTTCACGCTTACGCGTATCAAACGTAAGTTCTCCGCAATCCAGACAGATATCTTTCTGTACGAATTTCCGCCTTGTCAGACTTCTGATACGTGCTTCAAGTTCCTGAAGATGAAACGGCTTCTCCATATAGTCATTCGCCCCTGCGTCAAGACCTTCCACCTTATCGGCGATCTGGCTTCTTGCAGATAAAATAAGAACCTTGGTCTCCTCATTCTTCTTGCGAAGCTCCCTTAGAATATCCATTCCATCCGTTCCCGGAAGATTCAGATCCAGCACGATCAGATCATAATCATCTGACAGAATATAATCCAGTGCTTCATCTCCGTCATAGCAGGTGTCTACTTCGTATCCTGCACCATACAGGCTTTTCGCAACGGTATCACATAATTCCTTTTCATCTTCAACAATCAAAAGTCTCAAAATTTTTCTCCATTTTCTTAACAGAAAATTTACACCATCTATTGTATAATACAAAAATCGACATGTCAACAAAGACCAAAACAACAAACGAAAGGGGCAACAATATCTTGAAATACAGAAAATTATCACAATTTGCACTACTCACTGCAGGTATTGCCATGATCGCCTATGGTGCCATCAGAGGAGAAGCTGCTGTTGTACTTGGTAAAGCAATAAAATTATGTCTGGAGTGTGTAGGAATTGGATAAGAGATCAAATATTATATCAAAAAAAATAGCAAAACTGCGTGGATGGATACAGGCAGCTGCAACACTGCTCACAAATATCCATATCCCAAATCTATTTAAAGGAAAAATATATCAGGGCAATGCCAAAACTGTGTGCGTACCCGGATTAAACTGTTACTCCTGTCCTGCTGCCACAGGTGCCTGTCCGATCGGTGCTTTTCAGGCGGTAGTCGGATCTTCAAAATTCAAATTTTCTTATTATATAACAGGATTTTTTATCTTACTTGGAGTAACACTCGGAAGGTTTATATGTGGTTTCCTCTGTCCGTTTGGATGGTTCCAGGATCTGCTTCATAAAATTCCAGGCAGAAAGTTTTCAACACAAAAGCTGAAGCCGCTGCGATATCTGAAATATGTCATTCTCGTTGTTTTTGTCATCCTGCTCCCAATGCTTGTGACAAATTCTATCGGAATGGGAGATCCTTTCTTCTGTAAGTATATTTGTCCGCAGGGAGTTTTGGAAGGTGCCATACCATTATCACTCGGCAATGCCGCCATCCGGTCAGCTCTTGGAAAACTGTTTTCTTTTAATAGCATCGTTCTTGTCACAGTTATTATTTTAAGTATCCTGTTTTACAGACCTTTCT
>QKDK01000103.1 GCA_003252135.1 Clostridia bacterium | reverse complement strand
CATCATTGATGGTGATGACTGCAGTAGGGCGAACTTTTTGTTCCATAAGCTTTCGAAACACCTGGTATCCGCCTTGTACGGAATAATCAGATGCAATCATCCACGGCTCGAACACAGGATATCCCTGAATTTTCATATGGCTAAAAAATGACTGGTATTTGCGGTGCGTCGGCAGAATGCTCTGACTTCCGCCAACCAGTGCAATTGCCTTATGTCCCAGTTCAAACAGGTACTGCAGTGCCTGTTTCATACCTTCGTTATCATCTGCCACAATACGAAAACATGGGAGTTCACCAATGTCACTTGTTACAATGACCGGTGTCTTTTTCTGAATCCGACTGATCAGGGACACATAGGCAGGGTTCGGTGTAACTTCATCCGCACCTCCGCCTGCCTGCAGGATCATATCAACGCGCTGCTGCGACATTGACATGATCTGTTCAATTTCAGATTCCTGATTGTTCATGGTATTGCACAATATCATTCTGTAACCAAGTGCTTCAGCTTCCTTTTCACACTCTACATAAAGGGTCGAGTAAAAAGCATTCCTGATATCGGGAACGATCACGCCAATGTTTCTCGTCTTTTGCTTATAAAAATTCTGCGCAAGCGGATTCAGAGTAAAATGATGCTTTTCAACGATCTTTCTGACACGTTCTGCTTTATCTTCACTTACTTTAACATTTCCGTTCAGAACGCGAGAGACCGTACTAGTCGATACTCCTGCCATTTTTGCTATATCATAGATAGTTATAGACGACTTGTCCAAGGATCTTTCCCTTTCTGCAGAGAAGCTTGCTGTCTGCTATAAGGCGAGTTTCTTTAATATCTCTACAATGCTGGAATGTTCATATGGTTTTGCAATAAACTCATCCGCACCCAGATCCACTGCCTTTGTAATCATTTTTGCCTGTCCTGCTGCTGTGATCATTATGACCTTTGCTTCCGGATTCAGTTCTTTGATTTCTTTTAATGCCTCAATTCCATCCATTACAGGCATCGTAATGTCCATGGTAACTACATCCGGGTGCAGAGCGTCATACATCTTGACCCCTTTCGCACCATCTGATGCTTCTCCGATTACGATATGTCCAAGTTCATGCTCAATGATTTCTCGTAACATTTTTCGTGATGTTGTGGAATCATCTACAATTAAAAATTTAGCCATACCTGCCTCCTGTTTACATTTTAGAATTCTGTACTTTTATTTTTTATCATACATTGGTATGATTATTTCTTTATTCATTCCGGTACATTGCTTATTTCTGATAAATCTATCTTTTATGATGTTCGCCGCAGGGTATGATCAGACGGATCAGATCAGTACACAGCGCTGGCCGCTGCTAGCGAGAACCATAACAAGCATATTCTCAATTCTTACCGGCATCACATACATATCATCAGACGCATACAGGGTAAAATCATCCTTATACTTAGGCGGCAGCATCTCGACGTCAATATCCTCTTCATCCAGTCTTCTGGCTAAAAGTCCATTGATGCAGTTGATAAATTCGCAGACTGAATCGTAAGAATCAGCATTGAGAAGAGGTTTTTTCTCACCGGCATAATTCTCTGCTATAAAAAGCAGGGATCGTTCTTCACCGGCAAAGGAAAGCATAAAGTTCTTGTCTCCGACCATCTCCTGTCCCGAAAAATGCGGTGCACTGAACGTCTTCATCCTCTTTGGTGCTTCAAAGTACAGGTCATTGGTAATGAACCGATTCAGATTCCGAAGTACAAGTCTGAACAGGTCACTGATCCATTCGTCTTCAGTTTCGACAATGATTGCCGAAACATCATCAACAGAGCCAAATTTAATAATTCTCATCTGCTCGTTTGTCCAGCCATATTTGTCCTGATAAGTCTGAAGATGTGCTGCGATCTCTTCTTTATCCATAATCTTTGTGTCCAGGGCCCCCTGTACAAACAAAAGATACGGTGCACTTTGCTGAATGATCAGATCAGCCAGCTCTTCTTTTTTCAGGTATCCTTTTTCAACAGCAATCTCGCCGAACATCTTGTCTACCAGCGCCTGCAGGCGGGATACTTCCTTCACCTGCGCCGGGGTCATCTTGTTCTCTTCCATTGCTATCATACCAAGACGCACATGATTCTTCCGTTTATATTCCATCAGTGCATCTAACTGGACTTCTGTAATAATCTCTTCTTCAACCAGATAATTCCCGAAAATTCGGAAAAACATAAACTACCTCCTTAAGATTCGCCTTATGCATTCTTCTCAAAGCAGCCTTTTTTATAATTCAATGGTGAAACACCATAGTATTTCTTGAACAGTTTACTGAAGTGATAAGCATCATCATACCCTACCTCATTGGCTATATCCTTGATGCTTCCCCCTTTGCTTCCCTCCAGTATTTCCTTCGCTTTTTCCAGTCGTATCTTGATCAGATAATTGATCGGTGACTCTCCCGTTTCCTCTTTGAATATTTTTGAAATGTATACCGGGCTCAGATACATGTTATGTGCGATCTGGTCAAGCGATATTTTGCTCTCATAATTCTCATTCAGATAATTAATGATCCTTTTCACTGCGTAGCTTTTGTTATAATTTTCAAAATTATAACCGGACTGACGATTCCCCTGATATTCTGTAATCTCCCGAATCATTAACAGAACGATCTGCATCAGATGTGCCTTCAGCATAAAGTATTTACCGAGCTGACAGGCTTCATTCTCCGCTACCATCTCAAAACAATGCTTTTGTACTTCCCTTCTTGATTCGGTACTCATACGAAGCAGATGACTGCCCTCACGCAGCTGGATGGTATTAGGCGGCAGATTTCTAAGCTGATAATCTGAAAATCCCGTAAAGAACTGAACGGAAGTTTCCTCTGTGCCGGATAAGAAGCCCTGATGGCTAACACCCGGATTACATATTAATATGTCGCCTGCTTCTGCCTCATAGGTCTTACCGTCAACAACATACCGGCATTTACCCGATAAAATAATCGTCAACTCTGTAAAATCATTATGCATATGGCAGATCGTGTCTTCAGTAATATGCATCTTACTTGCAAATAAAACGGTAGGATTAAAATCACTATACGTCAAGTCATATTGTGGCTGGCACATACTCTACCTCCTTGTACTCTTTAAATTATAGCACGCATTTTCAAATTGTGAAACCCCAAATTGCATGATTTACTATGTTTTCCCCTTTTCATAAGATTATACAAAACAATAATAACAAATTACATTTCCTTTTTTGATCGCGTTAGAGTAATATACAGACTGTACTATAGACAAAACAGCACCGCAGCAGTATTTCGTGCCTGTTTTGCTAAAATCTGAACTGGCATCCGACCCAGTGCCAGGCGAACTTGGGAGGTTCTCTCTATGACTGCTATGCAGTGGTTTTTCTCCTTCCTCAAGAAGTACCGCTTTCGGATTATTATAGCCCTTTTTTTTGTAACGATTTCCTGTTTACTGGCTATTGTAAATCCTTACATCTCAGGTATCATTGTTGATGATGTAATTCGAAACGGACAGTATGATCTTCTGTGGAAGCTCGTTGTCGTTTTTATCAGCACTACTTTACTTCGTGCGCTTTCAAGATATACCTATCTGTATATCTTGGAGGACTCCTCGCAGAAGATGCTCTACAGTATGCGTGACAACGTATTTCGCTGTATTATGGCGAAGGATTTTAATTTTTACAACAAGAACAGAACTGGTGACCTGATGTCACGTCAGATCGGTGATATGGATGCTATCAGACATTTTGTGGCTTTCGTAATCTACAGCATATATGAAAACTCACTGCTGCTGATCATTGCACTTGTCATGATGTTCACCGTTGACTGGCGGCTTGCCATCTGTATGATCGCTGTACTCCCGATCACAGTAGTCATTGCAGCGAAGCAGCTCAAAGCGATCAAGCCTTCCTTCAAAAGGATCCGTGATACCTTCTCCAGCCTGAATACCTTTGTGCAGGAAAATGTCAGCGGTTACCGCGTGGTCAGGGCCTTCGCTAAAGAAGATTATGAAACAGAAAAATTCAACAAGGTCAATGATGAGTTCCGCAGGGTCCAGCTTGAATCAACAAAAGACTGGCGCCGATACATTCCTATCTTTGAATTTATGGCGAGCTTTCTTACGGTTATCCTCTATCTGGTCGGCGGTCTTATGGTCATCAAAAATGCTATGTCACTCGGACAGCTCGTGCAGCTGAGCGGATATCTCTGGATGCTCAACCAGCCGCTTCGTATGGCTGGCTGGCTGGCTAATGATTACCAGCGTTTTGTTACCTCTGTTGAAAAGATATATTCCACAGTATCTGTGGAGCCTGATATTAAAGAACCTCTTTACCCTGTTAATACGGAGCGTATGTATGGCGATATATGCTTTCATCATGTGAACTACAACCTTGATGATGATGTAATTCTGAAAGATATCAACATCAATATCAAGAGAGGCGAAACCATTGGTATTATCGGTGCTACAGGCTCCGGCAAATCCACACTGATGAATCTGCTCTGCCGGTTCTATGATGTGTCTGACGGTGAGATCACTATTGACGGCGTGGATGTCAGAAAGTATGACCTGTTCCGTCTCCGTGACAATATCGGTATGGCCATGCAGGATGTATTTCTTTTCTCTGACACCATCGAAGGCAATATTGCATACGGAAAGCCTGACTGCACCTTCGAGGAAGTAAAACATGCGGCAAAGATGGCTGATGCCGATGGGTTCATCAATGCAATGCCGGAAGGGTATGATACCATCGTCGGAGAACGCGGCATGGGTCTGTCCGGCGGGCAGAAACAGCGAATATCCCTTGCACGTGCCCTGCTTAAGAATCCGGCTATTGTTATTCTTGACGATACCACCTCCGCTGTTGATATGGAAACAGAGACACATATTCAGGAATCCCTTTCTTCCTTTACCAAATGGTCCAGCACCAGAGAAGAAGGCAGACATACAGTATTCATCATTGCACACCGTATATCTTCGATAAAGGATGCAGATCAGATCCTTGTTCTTGATAACGGCTGCCTGATCGAACACGGCACACATGATGATCTCATTGCAATGAACGGCTATTATGCAACTGTATTCAACCACCAGTATGGTGAATTTGATGAGATTGATAAAATTCGTCAGAAGGGAGGTCGTGCAAATGGCTAGAAATAAATATGATGTCGATGAGACCCTGGACAGTGAATTTAACGTCGCGCACCTGAAACGCCTTCTTTTGTATATCAGACCTCACAGAAAGGATATGCTGCTGACGATCATTATCATGCTGATATCTAGTGCACTTGGCATGACCACTCCTATCATTTTAAAGATGATCATGGACGATTTTCTTCCGAATGACAGCAATAACAATACCGGCAATATCCCGGGACTGCTGATTGCCATCGGTGTGATGCTTGTGATCAACCTGATCATTGTAGTGATTCTCCGTGTGAAGATCACCGTTACTGCAAAGCTCGGTCAGAATATCATTCACGAGATCCGCTCAGATATCTTTGGCCATATCCAGAAGCTGCCGTTCTCTTACTTCGATGAACGTCCGCACGGCAAGATACAGGTACGTGTCGTAAACTATGTGAACAGCTTAAGTGATCTGCTCAGCAACGGTATTGTCAATACCATTACCGATCTCTTCAGCTTATTCTTCATCATTGGCTTTATGCTATCCCTGAATGTCAGACTGACACTCGTATGTCTGGCAGGTATTCCTCTCCTTGGGCTGCTTATCTTCGTTATAAAAAAGAAGCAGCGTGTTGCCTGGCAGATATCCAGCAACAAGTCCTCGAATCTGAATGCCTACATTGCAGAAAGCATTAACGGCATCCGCGTAACACAAAGCTTTGTGCGAGAAAGAGAAAACATCCGTATCTTCAACACACTGAGCAGCAATTACAGCGTTGCATGGATGCGTGCCGTAAAACTCAACTTCCTTTTATGGCCGGCAATAGATAATATCTCCACCTGGACCATGTGTGCCATCTATGTGCTTGGTGTGCAGTGGATCTCTGGTAATGCTGAAGGCATCACCATAGGTGTTGTTATTGCTATCATCAGCTATATAGGCAGATTCTGGGCACCGATCAACACACTGGCAAGCTTTTATAACTCGCTGCTGACAGCCATGTCTTATCTGGAACGTATCTTTGAAACAATTGACGAGCCGGTGAATGTCAAAGATATGGAAGGCGCTGTCGAGATGCCGCCGATCAGGGGTGAAGTTGAATTTAAGGATGTTGTATTCAGCTATGACGGAACGGTTAATGTTCTGAACCATGTCAGCTTTAAGGTCGCACAGGGAGACACTTATGCAATCGTCGGCCCTACAGGTGCAGGTAAATCGACCATTATCAACCTGATCAGCCGTTTCTATAACTTAACTGAGGGCGAACTGCTGATTGATGGCATCGATATCAACACTGTGACCATTCATTCCTTACGAAAACAGATGGGCGTTATGCTGCAGGACAGCTTTATCTTTTCAGGAACGATCATGGAAAATATCCGTTACGGCAATATGACAGCTTCGGATGAAGAAGTTATAGCTGCTGCAAAAGCAGTGTGTGCACATTCCTTCATTATGAATCTTGAAAATGGATACCAGACAGAAGTCAACGAACGAGGCAGCCGTCTTTCTGCCGGCCAGCGCCAGCTGATATCTTTTGCAAGAGCTTTACTGGCGGATCCAAGAATCCTGATTCTTGATGAAGCAACTTCTAGTATCGATACTGAGACAGAAATCCTTCTTCAGCAGGGACTTGCAAGACTTTTACAGAACCGTACCTCCTTTATCATTGCGCATCGTCTTTCTACGATCAAGAACGCAGACTGTATCATGTATGTAGACGGAGGAAAGATACAGGAAAAAGGTAATCACGATGAGCTGATGGAATTAAGAGGGAGATACTATGAGCTTTATATGTCACAGTATGATTTCCTTGATAAAAAGAAGCAGGGGTAAGACCTGGATGTAAAAATACAGGAAGACCTGCTCATGTCTCACTGCTCCGATTCGTGTTTCGATGCTGCACAAGATTTTTACTGAATAAACACAGCAAAAGTATGAAAACCTGAACTCGAACCTATGCAAAAATCCCCCGTTTAAGTGTAACCTTATGGTTAAGCTTACTACGGGGGATTTTAGGTTCTCAGACAGCAGGTTTTCATACTTTATGTTATTCAGTAAAAATCAGGCAGCATGAGCGAAACACTCATAGTCGCTGATCGACATGGGCAGGTCTTCCCTTCACGTTACAACAAGGGATAAGGTTCTGTATGGGTCGGTATGGGTCGGTATGGCTCTGTATGCTTCTGCTTGGTTTTGCATGCTGAATGTCTTGATAGTTTTTTACGAGAACTCGTTCTTGCATGAATTTATTTCCTGTACTCTATCCTATTACTCATTCATTTGCATTATTTTTCCATATGTGCTATGCTGGTTCTTATAAAAAAAAGCGCTACTATCTTGTCCTGTATTTCTATGTGTATTTCTATGTGTATACTACTGAATGTCCCATAATCATTTATCTCAGATGGAGGTAGGGTATGAAATTATTTCTTTTCAAACATAAAGCTCCGGCACTGCTTCTGGTTCTTGGAATTCTTCTTGTTGCTTCATTTTCATTAATAATCATCTTTAAGATCCCTCTTATCAATAACCTGAAAAATAGTACTACCAACCACGCTTTTGATCCGGATGCCGAAGCATCTTCCAATGTTATTATCATGGTAACGAACCAAAGTTATGAAAATCCTACGGTATCTCTGACCGTATATCTTGACGGCAGAAAATTGTTCCGGCAAAGCTGTGAAACTAAGGATCAGCATACGGGGTATTACTATTATTATGATTTTACAGGAACCCGCACACTAAAAGTAACCGATGGTAACGGTCTGGAAGAGGAGTATTCAATTACAGCAAGTGAAGATTCTCCCGTATGGATCTTAATAAGCTATGGTTTTAATACCATGACAGACCAATTTGAACTTACGATTGATTCCAGCAGTATTCCATTTCGCTGGGAGTAACTCATGTAACATGGAGAATGCTTTTACCGGATGCAAGAGCACCTTACACAAAGGATCTGACGTAATAGAAAGGAGATATCTTCTTATGAATCATCGATTTTTAACCGCAATGTTTTTTCTCTTTCTGTTGTCGCTTCTATTCACTGGATGCAGTAGTTCTTCGATGGACAATACCGGTACTATGGACCAAACTCTGAATCTCACTGGTACACAGACACTGCTTTCATCACCCACGCCAACCCTTAGACCAGATCAAATCTGGGTCACCGTAACGCCTCGGCCAACTGCGAACGTAACTCCTTCCTCACTTCCCTCTGATTCAGCAGTAACTCCGACAGAAAGTGCTCCCCTGACTTTACTTCTTACAAAAAGTCCATATGATGTTGATACATGCGACTTTGCTTCCATTTCTATTGTCGAGGATACCTTAACTGAGAAAGGAGCCACAATTGAGTTTACCTATACTGGTGAGACCAGCGGAACGACCGGAGAGTGGTTCAACATTGAGGTCAATATTGACGGTGAATGGTACGGCATGCCTTTCATTTACGACAATACTGGCTTTGATTCCATTGGGTACGAAATTAAGAAAGACACTGTTTTTTCTCATGAGTATAATTGGAACTATATCTACGGTGCACTTCGACCCGGGTTTTACCGGATCGTATGCGAGATATCCGATGATTCGACTCGTCCCTACACCAATTATTATCTTGCCGATGTGTTTACGATTGAATAAGGTCACATACTGCGAAAGAAAATGACCAATACTGCAGACTTCCTTATTGGGATATAACATTGATAAGCGAAATCCCTTTACTTCTGCTTCATCAATGTTCCTATGCATAAAATGCCATATTTCTACCAGATCCTGTATTTCCCGTTCAATGCGAGCATGGCGAACATATAGAGGCAGTTATCATAGTAGCGCCGGTCTCCTGTTCGAAGCGGTGTATTCCAGAACTCCTTGACACAACGTTTTGCATACGGTCCCCTGGATGCAAGAGAGGCCTGTGCATTGGTTGCCAGAATTGCGACCGGATGCAGTACGGATTCCTCAATCAGTGCACCATTGATCTCGTAGACTCCTATTCTCTGCTCTTGTGCTTTATTACAAAAAAAGTATTGCAGATTCTCTGTGGTCTTCTCACACCAGTTTTCATGGAAAGCATCGTCATGGAACCATTCATGATCCAAAGCAATGTTGGCTATCGTGCGGTAGGCATCGCTGTAATACCAGTCATGCCGCCCAAAGATTTCCTGATCTCCTGTATAGGGAATTCCTTCAAATGTACTGTATTCAGCCGATAGTCCTGTAATCGGATGGCAGGCTTTTTTTAAGAACTCCCGGCTTGCCACAGCTGCTTTCTTCCAAAATTCCCGGTCTTCTTCCCTGCTCCATCTTGCAAAAAGCTCGTAGAAATGCGGCAGATGGTATGAGGGATCCGTAAAATCACATTCTGTAATGAACCGGATCAGATGATTCTTCTTATCCCACATGTTTCGCCCGGCTCCTGTCTCTTCTTTGTGTATGCAGGTGTGCAGCAGCTCTTTCGCTTCTTTTGAATAGCAGAATATTCCTTCTCCATCGCCAAACCGGTGCGAAGCAAAGAACAACGCCATTGCAAAGTATTCCTCTCCGTCCGGTGCCGGTCCGTATGCGTTCTTACTTCCATCCGTTGCGACCGACCAGGCAAAGTACCCTTTGTTTATCCCCTCTTCCATATACATGAAGGTGCGTGCCCATTTCCACAGCCGGTCAAACTCCTGCTTCTTATTCATCTGAACACAGAACATCATTCCATAGGACATCCCTTCCGTCCTGACATCATGATTCCCTGTATCCTCCATATACCCCATTCCATCGTCCGTACTATGATAGAAACAATTCTCTCCATAGAAGATCTCGTGAAATGTATCCTGTACCCTTTTATCGATCTCTGCCTCCGTGAAGCCGCATTCCTTAAAAACATTCCGATAGCACTTCTGCTTGAAGTCATCCTGCCTTTCTATACCATACTCCTCAGAGTGCAGACTCTTATGGTTTCTATTCTCACTCTCCATACCTTCTCGCTTTCTCGCTGTTCTATTCTTCAATTATTTTCTCCCTTCTGTAGGAGATATGCATGGATCCATAAAACGAATGCGCCTATGGAAATCCATATGATATTCTTTTCACACAAGGTTTTGCGCTATGTTGTAAAACAGATCTGTCTGAGCGAAGCGAGTTATCTGTTTTACAGCATTTCAGCGTAAAATCTTGTGTGGATTAGAATATCACATGGATTGGAATCTAAGCAATGAGTCTTTTGGATCCATGCATATCCCCCCTGCAGTAACCTCACAATTTTCCTTTGCACCTTAAACCCTTACCTAAAAGGAAGGACTGCCGCCGCAATCCTTCCTCTATGGAACACATATGTCTACTCTTTTACGCCGCCCAGCGTTAGTCCGGTTACAAAGTATCTTTGCAGAAACGGATATATACAGACAATGGGAAGCATCGTCAGCATAGTCGCTGCTGCTCTGACAGAAGTCGGTGTAACAGACCCGGAGGCATTTTTCATTACCTCCGCTGATGTACTCTGATTTGTTACAGAAGACAATAATTTCATAAGCTCATACTGTAATGTCGTCAGATTATCGCTCATGCGGTTGTACAGCATGGCATCGAACCAGGAATTCCACTGTGCAACAGCAACGAATAATGCTATCGTAGCATATACAGGCTTGCAGAGCGGTGATATGATCTTCACAAAAATCGTCGTGTATCCGGCTCCGTCCAGCTGTGCCGATTCTTCGAGACTGTCCGGTATTCCGTTCATATAAGTTCTTATGACCAGCATATTAAAGGCACTGATCATGCCCGGAATGACATATACTCCAAAGCTGTTCGTCAGACCAAGACCCTTGTACAGAAGAAAGGTCGGGATCAGTCCGCCGTTCACATACATTGTTATGACCCAGAAAAGAGAAAGCTGATGTCTGAATAAAAACCTCTTCCGGCTTACAATAAAAGCTAAAATCGCATTGGTGACCAGCGACAGCAAGGTTCCAATGACAGTACGCATCACCGTGATAAAAGCTCCTGTGATAAGATCATCTTTCTGTATGACGGTGTAATAATTTTTCAGTGAGAACAGTCTTGGCCAGATATAGATGCCGCCTCTTAGTGCATCAGTTCCGTCATTAAAGGAAATGGCCAGCGTGTTCAAAATCGGGTATAGCGTAATTACTACGAACAATATCATAAAAATCATGTTGCAGAAACGAAACGAAAAATCCGCAACCGATATTTTTTTTCTTCTTTTAACCGCTGCTTTCATCTGGTGCCTCCTTAGAATAGCCTTTCTTCTCCATTATGCTTAGCGATCTTATTCACGATCACAATAAGTATGATACTTACCAGGCTTTTGAAAATGCCGGCTGCCGTTCCAAGTGCATAATCCCCCTGGCTGATGCCCCATTTCAAAACATAAATATCGATCGTCTGGGAAACCCTCTGGACAAGTCCGTTTCCAAGCAGATACTGGATTTCAAATCCTGCGTTCAAAACATTACCTACATTGATCAGAAGCAGGATGATGATAGTCGGTTTGATGCCAGGCATTGTTACATGCTTGATCCTGTCGAACCGTCCGGCGCCGTCGATTGCAGCTGCCTCGTATAGATTCGGGTCAATAGCAGTAATGGCGGCAAGGTAAATAATTGCATTCCATCCTGTCTCCTTCCATATATTCGCAAAGGCTACAATGAGCCAGAAGTATTGTGTATGAGCAAAAAAGTTGATCGACTGGTCTATGATGTGGAGCTTCATCAAAACCTCATTGATGATACCGCTGCCTGAAAGTGCATCATGAAGAATACCTGTAACTATGATCCAGGAGAGAAAATGCGGCAGGTAGGAAATGGTCTGGACTATCTTTTTCCCGCCTCTTGACTTCAGTTCATTTAAAAGAATTGCAAATAAAATAGCTGTGATAAAGGTTGCGATCAGATTGATGACACCCATGGCCAGCGTATTCCGGATGACACGAAGGAAGGTCTCGTCTGAAAATAACATATTGAATTTTTTCAGTCCCACGAACGAGGAGTGAAAAATACCGTCCTTTGGCTTATAATTTTCAAAAGCCATGGCCCATCCCGCAAGCGGCAGATAATAGAATACGATCCCATACACTACGATAAAAAAGGACCAGATCAAAAGTACCTTCTGCCGTTTTACTTCCTTCCACGAAAACTGTATCTTTGTTTCCTGGTGGTTTTTATTCTTTTTGGCTTTTGTTCTATAAGACATATGCTGACCCCTCTTTTAAAAACAGGCAGATGATTTCATTTCGCATCTGCCTGCTTTTGAATTCTTGATGATATTATTGATATTTTGCTGCTTCTGCTACCCTGCGGTCTACCTCTGCCTGAAGCTCATCCAGGTATGCCTGCGGATTGCAGTCTTCATATTCTGTCATATAATCTGCCCATGCACTGTCAAAATCCTCTGCCATAACAACTTTAGGGAGATATTCATGTTTTAATTCTGTTATTTTCGTGTTAGCAAGACCACCTTCTGTAGCTGTTGTTAATGTACCAGCAAAGGACCACATCGGATACCATGCACCTGGAGCTTCTACTGTACCGAGCATATCAACATAAGTCTGGCATCCATATGCACTGAAGCATTCTTTGACATTATCGCTGAGACCATCATAGAACTCGCTTCCCTGTCCGGAAGGATTCATGGCATTGATTCCGTCATCGCTGGTTCCAAGATACTGTGGGAAGTATGAATAAGTACAAAGGTGTGCTGCCTTATATGTCGCATCGGAAGCATTTGATCTCATCTCATCGGTACGATAGAACTCACCGCTGTCATCCACAAGATAATCAACACCTTCTTCGCCCCAGAAACGAAGGTCATGCACCTGCTGTCCAAGCAGATCGTTGATGAACTGCAGAGCACCTTCAACATCCTGACAGCTGACTGTAACAGAAAGTCCGCTCGCAACATTCAGTACGCCGCCGGAGCAGTGCCATTTGTTGGTTACATCACTGCTGATCGTTATCGGCAGCGGTACATATTCACATCCCTGTTCATCAAGTCCTGCCTGTTTGATGGCATCGCCTGCTGTGTATGCAAAGTCCCACCACTGGTCGATCATACCGAGTACGCGTCCTGTTGAAAGCTTTGCAATATATTCATCATAGGTCTGTGTAAAGGATTCCGGATCAACGATACCCTTTTGATATTCGTCATTCAGTTTCTTAAAGTAAGCATTTGCTGTTGCTGTTGTGTTGTAGTCAATGACTGTCTGTGTCAGAGGATCAACGATACAGCATCCGTCATTCGGATAACCATCCAAAAACTGCGGTGCATTTTCCAGACAGAAATAACGCCAATCGTCACAAAGTATGGTATAAGGAATATTTGTAGTTCCGTCTTCCATGGTCGGATTTGCCTCATTGTAGCTCTCGATCAGGTCGAAATATTCATCCATTGTCGTGATCGTCGGATATCCGGCCCATTTTAATACTCTGGTCTGAATCCAGAATGCCTCGTCGTTATGCGTACAGGTCTTCTCTTCTCCTTTGATATTGCTGAACTGAGGGATCCAGTAGATATGTCCGTCATCCTGGCGAAGTGCCTCCCATTCCTGTTCGGTGAAGAAATTCTTGATGTTAGGATACTGGTCGATATAATCATCCAGTGCCACCAGCGCGCCTGCTTCATAAAGCTGCTGTTCTCCGTCACCGCCATCGATGAAGTCAGGATATTCTCCTCCTGCTACAAGTGTACCGATTGCTTCTTCTGCTGTCTGACCGGTCAGCCAGATTTCCTTTACAGATACCCCTGTCTGCTCAGCAATCATAGCCTGTATTTCATTGTCATCGTTTAATTCAGAACCCGGAACTGCAAAAAAAGCTGTGAATTCTTTAATTTCCTTTGTATCTGTTGTAACATCACCGGCATTGTTATTGCTGGTGTCAGTGCTTCCTGCATCAGCTGTGCTCTGGGAATTGCCAGAGCTACCAGCATTAGCGGTATCAGCGGCTGCCTTGTTGCTGCATCCAGTCAGCAATGACATTGGCATTACGATGACAAGAAGCAGATTGACCATATGTTTCTTTTTCATAAAATACCTCCCTTGTTTTTATATCCTAATCTTATCGTAAATACAGGCTTACGTATCCAGAGAAACTATATGAAAAAACAGGATAAACTATAGAAGTTATTTTATGCTTCTTTATACATCTGTTTTCTGAATTTTGCCGGTGTGCATCCCTTTGCTGTGATAAAACGGTCTACAAAATAATCCTGATCATGATATCCGACTGCTTCTGCGATCTGATAGATCTTCTGGTCGGTTCTGATCAGCATGCTGACTGCCTGCTCCATCCGGTAATTATTAAGATAGTCCTTAAAGGAGTAGCCATACTTTTTTCTGAACAGCTGGCCAAGGTATGCACTGTTGACAAAATATTTTTCACTCAGCCCTTTTAATGTCAGGTTGTCTGCAAAGTTCTCTTCGATTTCTTTTTCTATGCTGTGCAGCACGCCCCTTGATACGTGATTTCGCAGCTGCATCAGATAATCCCCATACCTGCAGGCAAAACGTGACAGATGAGCCTTGCTCCCTCTGATGATGCCATCTTCAAAAGCATTTTCGCTGATGATCCTGAAGATCTCTTCCTGATTCACGCCATTATCCTGCAGCGTGGCAAGGTGAATGAGCTGAAATAAAAGATAATTGATATTCAGATTCATGGTTTCTCCGGAAATGTCCATGCGCCGCATTTCATCATAAAAACGTTCCACACTTTTTCTGATGCTTGTATGATCATTATGCTCAATATCTACAAGCAATGCATCGAGACTTTTTTTACATAACAGGATGCCGCCGCATTTTACCTGTGCCTCCTCCTCATAGTAATAAATGCTCCTTTTTTCACGAAAGCCCTGAAACGAACGAAGCATGCAGGCTGTTGCATAGGATTTTGCAAGATTACTGATGTCATTGACTCTTTTCCCGACCAGCATGGTAACCGGGATGCCGGTCATATCCTGCAGAAAGCTTATAAATCTGTCAAGGTATTGCTTCTCTGACAGATTTCTTTTCTCTGCAAGAAGATCACAGTAGACTAGTCCGACATCATATATTTTTTCCTGCCCTGATACATCGAACACACAATGACAGGCATCTTCCTTCAAAAACTCAAGACATGCATGGAACAGATTTTTCTGAAAATTTCTTTTCTCCTCGTCTGTTATCTTTTCATTCAGCAGAATGCTGTCGAGTTCGATCTCGATATACCGAAGCTCCTTTGAAAGCTGCATATGTTCTTTGATATATTCCAGATTTGACCTGTCGTATTTGCCTTGTATTGCTGCAATAACATTTCTGGCAAGATAAGCACGCTCTAGTTTCCCGTTCGTCTGCATGCGTTCCTCGACCATATGATTCATCGCCACTACCTTTTGCAGAACTGCGATCAGACCTTCCCGCTCGATCGGTTTTAATAGATAATCCGTACAGTTGTGCCTGATCGCCTTCTGCGCATAGGAAAAGTCGGCATGCCCGCTGAGTATTACAAAATATGCATTCGATATTTTTTCGTTCCTGATTTTTTCAAGCAGTTCAAACCCTGTGATTACCGGCATGTTGATGTCAGCGATGATCAGATCCACCGTATTATTGTTCAGAAATTCCAGTGCCTCCAGTCCGTTTGCAGCAGTAGCTGCTATTAAAAAGCCTTCCTTCTCCCAGTCGATCAGCACCTGCAGCCCCTGCAGGATAAAAGGTTCATCATCTACCAGTAATACTTTCAGCATGCTTCTCCTCCTTCTTACAAACAAAATGCACCGGAATTTTGATCTGTACCATGGTTCCGATTCCTTCTTCCCCATCGATTTCAAATTTTACCTCATGATCAGAAATCATCTTCAGCCGCAGGCACGCATTGATTATACCTACCCGCCCCTTTTCCTGCAGCATTTCAATACAGGCATTTTCCATCTTGAGCTGCAGCTCTGCCATTTCTGTTTCCTTCATGCCCTTTCCTGTATCTTCGATCTCTATACAGAGGAAGTCACCCTCCTGATAGATGTGCACGAAGATCCATCCGGGTGTTATCTTTTTTTCAACTCCATGAATACAAGCATTTTCAACAAATGTCACAATAGAAAGCTTCGGTATCCTGAAATCTTCGAGACCTTCCTCCAGCTGTATTTCATATGAGAGCCTGTCCCCGAACCGGTATTTCTGCAGGCTGAGATATGCACGTACAAAGTCTGTCTCTTTCGAAACATCAATCAGGTCATTGCCCCATTCGACATACTGTCTCTGCATGACAGACAGCTTTTCCACCATGTCGGCAGTCTCGATCTCGTGCTTCAGGATACTGTGCATCCGTATACTTTCCAGTGTATTGAAGAGAAAATGAGGATTGATCTGACTATGCAGTGCCAGGAGTTCGGCGTTCTGCCTGGCAACTGTCATTTCCTGCTCTCTGATTCGATTTTTATAAACAATCTGTATCAGTGCATTGATACGTGCTGCCATCCTGTTGTAATTCTGCATCAGGCTTCCAATCTCATCTTTCCCTCTTACGGTTGTTATTTCAACCAGATTTTCACTGCTTACATCCCTGAAAGCTTCACTAAGCTCTCCGATACGCACAGTAAAGGATTTATTGAAACCTCTGACCAAAAGCAGCGGCAGCACAGTATTGATGATGACAAGCAGCAGAAGAACCGGAAGATTATCGGACAGTTCACTGATAAATTCGGTCTCCGGACGAAGTACATAGATCGTCAGCTCTATTCCATACAGATTTATGTCCTGTGAATATCCGACCTTTTCCTGCTCTGTGAATTTTTCAAAGTCTTTTGCAACACTGGAATATTTGCCGTTCGAGAGCAGGATGACATCATCGCTGCAGATATAAACTGCAGTGTCATAGTTCATCTTTGCCAGGTTTCTCGACATGCTGCTGTAATCAAGTTCGACTCTGACTACTTTCTCGGGATCTATATCCCTGAAATAATCGAGCTTCTGTATAAAGTATATTTTTCGTTTTGCTTCTATAGCCGGTGTCCTGCTCTGGTCATAATCAAAGAAGAGCACCTTTTCAAGCCCTGACTCCTGCAGATAGTGATACCAGGTACTGTCTGTAATTGTTTCCAGCCGATTGAATTCGCTCCCGTTAACAATAGTTTCGTTATCGCTGTACATGGTTACAATGATATTATCAATTCCTGCTATACTTTCCAGCAGAGTGTCCTTAAAAAAGTCAAGATAGCTGTTGTAATAATCCAGAGGATCATCATATGTGTCGTTGAGAAAATCATTAATATAATGATTCATATAAATGCTCTTTGCAATTTCGGAAGCGTTCTCAATGCTGTTCAGAAGACTGTACTGTACTGCATTGGCTGTGTTTTCCATTGCATGTTTTCTTGCCACGGCTTCTGTATGAAGAACACTGTAGGTCACAACGGTGTCGGTCAGGACAAGCGGCAGAAGTACACATAATATGTACAGAATATAAAACTTTTTCTTCAGACTGTAGTCATTCAGCCGTTCCCCGATCTGTTTCAAGAGCTTCATTATGTAACCCCCACACATTCTTGCTTTTATAGTATCCTATGGTATATTTATTTCTTCTTTATTTTAATCTTGCATTGCTAAACCCGCTCTCCTCTGGTTAAAGACACTCTCCTTTGGCCCAAGATACGACACAGGAAGCTCTTTCTGGTAAACCAAAAGCCCCTCCAGCACGAATCCATCATCAACAGCCTGGACCCCGATCCTGTTGATACCAGTTTTCAGAAAGATTTCCAGCTTTGTTTTTCGCAGCTGGCAAAGAACCCCTTCACACCATTCGGTATTGTCAGGTTCTCCCGCTCTGTAGTCTTTTGATACAGAAGGAATACTTACAGTTTCCAAATCATTTATCCTGATGCCAAAGCACAGTCTGCTGCCTGCTTTCATCGGATTCGACGGTGCCGACCAGATCTCCAGCGTATAATTTCCCTCCTGCTGTACATAAAGCTGATATACGACCACGGGGCCAGATCCGATTGCATGATTTCTTCTGACAGGAAATGCTTTCAGTCCGCAGCCTGTTTTCCCATACCCTTCCATCACCCGGAATTCACTGCCCCCTGCAAATTGTGTATACGCAAAGTGATTTGCGTATATCATGCAAAACCCATTCTGCAGAAGGAAGGTCATACCCGGCAGTGCAGGAAAACACATCTTTTCTCCGTATATGACCAGTCTGACTCTGGTATCCTGACTGACAAGATATATTTCATGCATCGAGCGGACTTTGGGAAGCTGATTCCTGTCACAGAAGATCGTCAGGATCTCCAGGTCTTCCACCTGTTTTTGCTGCCAGCTGACACTGACCCAGGCACATTCATCCTGCAGAACACTGCACAGAAAGCTTTTACTGCCCCCGTTCGCAACCTCGACCTGAACCAGACTGCAGTTCATATCCAGAAAATCACTGATTATGAGCCGGTCAGGTTCTCCGTAATTTTTTACCGCTGTCGCTTCCCGATCTGCTAACGATACGATCATCTGCGGCTCATCTTTTGGTTCAACTGTTATGCGCAGCGGATACCTGCTTCCGTCATCATTCCATTTTGTAAAACCGATATGAGGTGACAGTTCCATACCCTTCCATTTTTGGCAGAAGGCATTGGCAAATTCTTTACTAAGCTCTTTGTCTTTTTGGATCGAAGCTTCGACCAGATCACGGTATTTATTCGCCATGACCTTTCCCTGCCTTGCATACAACTCATTCTTACCTGCCAAAAGATGCATCTGTATCAGGTTCATACCACTTTTCAGCGGTTGGTGGATCAGGCTGTAATATGCTGCCTGACTGGCAGCCGGCAGCCTTTGTTTTAAATCCTCTGCTCGTTCTTGTATATCTTTGATTTTCATCAGCATATTGTCAGTCTCATGAAAGTGGACAGGGTGATAAACTCCCGGATGCAATGCTTCCGGTCTTCGTAAACTGATCAATCTGACACTTTCCGTCAGAAGGCTGGCAAGTTCCTTATACTGTTCCTTTAAAATTACTGCCCCGAACTGTTTGCCGACCCACTGCAGTGTATAGGCATCCGTAGTGCCAAACGCTTTTGTTCCCCAGCTTTCGAAATCATAAGCAAGATCCATGAAGTAAGACAGGGGAAGCTCATTTCCTTTTATATCTCCGGCATTGACCATCCATACATCCCTGATACCGTATTCAAATGCACAGGTCATCTGTTCCCGAATTTTTGGCAGCGGTGAAGTGTTGATCCATTCATAGGATATCGGCCCGCCATGATAATCCAGATGGTAATACAGCCCAAACCCGCCTTTATGCGCTGTCTGCTCTTCATCCGGCAGAAATCGTACATTTCCATAATTGTCATCACAGAACATGAGGATTTTATCGTTCAGACCTTCCCATTCCTTCAGTCCGGCAACATCATAGGAACCGTAATAATACTTCTCCACTTCTTTGTAGATGGCAAGCAGCCTTGGTGTTCTGTGTCCCTGCTTATCTGAGAATCGTTCAATCAGTCTGTCCTGCTCTGCTATGATATTCTTTAATATCTGTATATTTTCAGCCAGAGATGTCGTTCCCTGCAGCTTACTGTCCCGTTCGCCGCGCATACCGACCGTAATGATGTTTTCATACGGACTGCTGCGGAGCAGACCATCCTTCCAGTACTCCAAAAGTCCTTCTTTATTGCGGGAATAATCCCATACCTCACCATATATGCCCTTTTCCCCCTTGTTAAGATCCCACTCCTCACTTGCTCTGCTGCATGGTTCATGATGTGATGTTCCCATGATGATTCCATACATATCTGCCAGAATGGCACTTTCTTCTCCCGGTCCATCCAGATGAAAGGAAGAGGTCCACATTGCCGGCCACATGTAATTTCCTTTCAGACGCAGCAGCAATTCAAACACACAGTCATACATGCGAGCCGTAAAACCGCCGAAATGATGGAAGCACCAGCTGCCAAAACAAGGCCATTCATCATTGATAAAAAATCCTCTATAACGTACGGAAGGTTCTTTTGAGATCATCTCTATGGTTTCATCTGCTTCAATGTAAGCTCTGTGTTCCGGCCTTGCATCTCCCCAGAATACAAGCGGACTGACTCCTAACTTTTCTGACAGGTGGAAGATGCCATAAATTGTTCCTCTTTTATCACTGCCACAGATGACAAGGGCCTGCTTTATACCGGCAAAAGGCTCATCGACCAGAAAAATTCCAAAGACCTCTCTTTTATTTCTGATTTTGCACAGTGATACTTTTTTTTCATCCTCAAGCTTTTTCAAAAGCCTGCTCTTATCAATGGTCGCATATAAAAGTATCCTATCAGCAGCATCTATTTGCGCAGATATGATGGCGGGTCTGATACCGGTAAGCAGGCAGATATCATCAGCCGACTTTTCAGCTACCTTTTTAACTCCGTCATGTGCTTCCTCCTCCACCAGAACAGGGATGCAATGTCCTGCAGATGCAATTGAAATTTTTCTCATAGAACCTTCTCACCTTTTACTTATTTAATCAGTCACTGACAGTTTTCTTCTCTCCTTTTTAGTGATGCAAAAGATAGCTGCCTTCTTTCCTGTCAGTTCTTCACTTTTTTTGTCCGGCTGCTGACCGCCAACAGCGATCATATAATCTCCCGGTCTGATCTCACAGCTTCCATCCTCAGATATCAGGGCAAAATCATTTGCCTTCAGCACTATTAAAACGCTTTTTTCCTCTCCCGGCTGCAGGAAGACAGAAACAATATTTTTTAACTGATAATCCGGATCGTATTCTCTTTTGTTCACATATTTAATATAAGTCTGCACACTTTCATATACCGGGTATTTTCCTTTATTCATCACCGTAACGGTGAGTGCCGTATCCTCTGATATATCACAACTCTTAGTATTGATGACTGCATCTTTATATACGATCTCAGTATAGGAAAGTCCGTAGCCAAAGGGATAAAGGATGTGCTGATCCGTATATCGGTAGGTCCTGTTCTTCATACTGTAATCACAGAAATCCGGCAGGTTCTTCGTCCCCTTATAAAATGTGACCGGAAGCCTGCCGTTTGGTGAAAATGTACCAAATAAGGCTTCAGCTGCCGCAAGACCGCCTCTTGCTCCCGGATACCAGATGTCAAGAACAGCATCGGTCACAGGATCTGTTTCAGACAGATCGATCGCACTTCCTGCTAAAAGCATCACAATGACAGGTTTCCCGGCAGCAGCCACTTTTTCGATCAGTTCCTGCTGCAGGCCGGGCAGAGAAAGTCCCAGCTTGTCGCCGCTCGCATATTCATTTCCCGCATCTCCTTCTTCACCTTCAATGGTCGCATCAAGTCCAAGGCAGAGTACAACAATATCAGACATCTCTGCGGTCACGAATGCTTCTTCAAAGCGATCCTTCTTCTTTGCCAGTGATTCTGTTCTTTCTTTATACAAAGAACAGCCTTCAGCATACAGGACCTTTGTATCTTCACCTGCACATTGCTGTATTCCCTCTAACGGTGTGATATAGCGGGAAGAGGTTCCGGTATAGTTACCGATCAGACCATTTCTTGAATTTGCATTCGGACCGATCACTGCTATTGTTTTGTATTTATTCCTGTCAAGCGGCAGGATATTATCTTTGTTCTTCAAGAGAACAATGCTTCTTCTGGCAGCTTCTACTGACAAAGCTACATGTTCTTTGCATTCCACTTTTTCATATGAAATATCAGCATAGGGCGAAGGATAACTTTTTAGCATGCCAAGTCTTATTCTGACTTCCAGCAGACGTTCCACGGCGGCTGTGATTTTCTCTTCACTGACCAGCCCCTGTTCCAATGCCTGATTCAGATATAGGAACACACTTCCGCAGTTTAAGTCACAGCCGTTATTGACAGCCATGGCAGCCGACTCTGTCGCATTGCCTGTAACATGGTGCTTCTCATGAAAATCCTTTATGGCCCAGCAGTCAGAGACAACATGTCCTTCAAAGCCCCATTCCTCTCTCAGAATATCTATAAGCAGCGTTCTGCTTCCGCAGGCAGGTTCCCCGTTCACACGATTATAAGCTCCCATGACCGCTTCCACCCTTGCTTCTTTGACACATCGTCTGAATGCATAAAGGTAGGTATCATAAAGATCATGCCTTGACACTTTCGCATCAAATTCATGCCGGATTGCTTCCGGTCCGCTGTGCACAGCATAATGTTTGGCACAGGCTGCTGCTTTTACATGATCCGCATCCTCTCCCTGCAGTCCTTTAATATAAGCAATGCCAAGCTCTGCGGTTAGATATGGATCTTCGCCAAAGGTCTCATGTCCCCGGCCCCATCTGGGGTCACGGAATATATTGATATTGGGAGCCCAAAAGGTCAGTCCCTTATAGATATCATGATCACCGCGCTTTGAAAATGCATTGAATTTTGCTCTGCCTTCCGTTGATATCACATCGGCAATTTTATTGATCAATTCTCTGTCAAAGCTTGCCGCAAGCCCGATCGCCTGCGGAAACATCGTAGCGACACCGGCTCTTGCTACACCGTGCAGTGCTTCGTTCCACCAGTTGTAAGCTGGAATTCCAAGCCTTTCGATTGCCGGTGACTGATAAAGCATCTGACTCGTTTTCTCTTCTGCTGTCATCTGTGCAACCAGTTCTTTTGCATATTTTTTTGTTTGTTCGCTCATGTTGTCTCCTTCTTTATTTCTTTGTCAGACTTAATTATTGATGTCCTGTTCCTGTGTACTATTCTTTATGATATCTGAATTCGATAAAATCAGCGCATCCGCCTGTCAGCATTGTGGAATAATAGCAAAGTCCAAATCTGCAGCCCGTGAAATGATCCATCTTAAAATACAGCCTGCTCGTTATTCCTATCTGTTTCCAGCTTCTTCCTGTCCAGTAGCAGAATCTTGCTTCATCCCGCTTGTCAGTATAATCAACTGTGACTTTCAGCCTTACATAGCTTCGTTTATACGGCAGACGTTCATATTCCACCGGAAGTGCACCGTACTCTGGCTCGCCAAAGATCGATTCATCGTTTGCCGGTTTCCCCTGCATTACAAGATAATACTGACCATCGCTCTTTGTCAGGGCAACAAACCCGTAACAGCTCATGAATGCGCTGATACCAGCGTAATCCCCATCCAGTATTCTGCTGCCGTCAATTGTGATACAGGCACTGCTTCTGGGACCAAAGGTTCGCTGGGTAAGTGTATTCTTTGATTGCAGCACATTCACACAAAGCTTTCCGGAGTACAGTCTGAAAGCCCCACGTCTTTGTGTCACTGTCCATAGGTCATTCTGTGGTATATGATTGAATTGCCAGAAGAGCTTTAAATTCACTTTTCCATTACTATCCTGCTGGTATTCAAAATCGTCATCACCATAAAGAGATTCATATCGGTATCCGGGTCTTGCAGATGAACTTTCAATATGTTCTGGTATCATACCGTTATCCCCGACCACAGGATATCCGTTAAAAAACTCCATGGGAGCGATTACAGGACTTCTCCCAACAGCACCTCTGTCCTGAAACATAAAAGCGTACCAGATGCCATCCGGTGAATCTACCATGCCTCCCTGTGCTACGCCCAGATTGTGATAGCCCATATCGTCATCTATGATACATTTCCCCAGAAACTCACCCTGTAGCGATGCCGCCTTGAAGCACACCTGACTTTTTCTGGCACTCCCGTACGCCAGCATATGGCAGCAGAACAAAAGATAGAAGTCCTTATATTTATATAGATGTGAACCCTCAAAGCCCAGATGAATATTCTCTTCATCCACGGCAAGTAAACGATGCAGACCTCCCGCTTTTGGCCCTGTCAGATCGCTCCTCAATTCGGTAAGCCATATCTCTTTATTACCATATACAATATAAACTCTGCCGTCATCATCAAAAAAAAGTGAATTATCATGGTAAAATCCATCGATATTTGTTTTTTTCCATGGACCGCAAGGGTCTTTCGCAGTCAGCAGATAAGTTCTTTGCGTATCATTTGCTGTAAATGTTATATAAAAGGTTCCCTGATGAAATCGCAGAGACGGTGCCCACATCCCCTGACCGTATGCATTTTCGTTGTTCTCGAGCCTTTCTTTCTCAGTATCTTCGAGTATGTCATACGCGTGTGCAATGAGCTCCCAGTTCAGCAGATCATAAGACCGCAATATGTCACAGCCGGGCATAAAATGCATTGTAGTGCTTGCCATATAGTAGGCATCTTCAACACGGATAATATCCGGATCCGGAAAATCAGCTTCTATAATGGGATTGGTGCTCCATGTCTTTTTCATGTTTCCTCCATTCCTGTGCGTACCATTTTGCGTATTATTTTGCTTATCTTCTTACCGCTTTGCTCTTTCACATTCATTGCTACCCTTAATGAATACCTGTGCAAAGTAACTTTATCAGATATTCTTGTCTTCATCTTCATAATTGTTGCTTTTCAATTATCAATTATTGCTATTAATTTATATTTCTATTTTGTTAATTATGTACATTTATTTGCCTTCATTTACTCTTTTTT
>QKDK01000188.1 GCA_003252135.1 Clostridia bacterium | reverse complement strand
TTGTACCTAATGCATATCATGGTACGGAAAGGCAGGAAACTGCTATGGATAAATATGACGTAATAATAATCGGAGCCGGACCTTCCGGTATCTTCTGCTCTTATGAACTTAAAAGCAAGAGAAAGGATCTTAATATCCTTCTCATAGAAAAAGGGCGTCCCATCGAAAAGAGGAACTGTCCAAAAAGACAGACCAGGCGCTGCGTTGGCTGCAATCCCTGTTCTATTACCACCGGTTTTGCCGGAGCTGGTGCATTTTCTGACGGAAAGCTTTCTTTATCACCTGATGTCGGAGGAAATCTGCCAGAGATCCTTGGCTATGAAGAAACCTCTAGACTGATCAAGGAATCGGATGATATTTATCTCTCCTTTGGCGCAGATGAGAATGTGTATGGACTTGGAATAGATGAAGAGATACGTGCTATCAGAAGACGTGCCATCAAGGCTAATCTGAAGCTTATCGAGTGTCCGATCAGACATCTTGGCACGGAAGAAGGCTATAAAATATACACGAGACTGCAGGAACACCTGCTGGCTCAGGGTGTGACCATGCTCTTCAATACCATGGTAAATGACATCATCATAGAGGATCAGGTTGCCAGGGGAGTTGTAACAAATGACGGTAAGACCTACTATGCAGACGAGATCGTATCTGCCATCGGCAGGGAAGGCTCTGACTGGTTCAGTCATATCTGCAAAGATCACGGAATAGAAACAAAAGTCGGAACTGTAGATATCGGCGTCCGTGTCGAGGTGCGGGATGAGGTCATGGAATCCTTAAATAAACACCTTTATGAAGCTAAGCTGATCTACTATACGCCCACCTTTGATGATAAGGTTCGAACCTTCTGCACCAATCCATCTGGTGAAGTAGCAACAGAATATTATGAGAACGGACTGGCGGTGGTCAACGGACATGCCTACAAAGCAAAGGAATTCAAGACCAGCAATACCAATTTTGCCATCCTGGTCTCAAAGAATTTTACCAAGCCCTTTAAAACACCGATTGAATATGGAAAGCATATTGCGCAGCTGAGCAACATGCTTTGCGACGGCAAGATTCTTGTACAGACCTTCGGCGACTTCCAAAGAGGCAGAAGGACCACCGAAGAAAGACTATGCCGCAACAATCTGATTCCTACTCTAAAGGATGCAGTTCCCGGGGATTTATCCCTTGTCTTCCCGCACAGGATCATGGTGGATATCAAGGAGATGCTTATGGCACTAGACCAGGTGACTCCAGGGATTGCCAGTGATGAGACCCTGCTTTACGGTGTTGAAGTCAAGTTCTATTCGAACAAGGTCGTTGTGAATAAGGATTTTGAGACCAGTGTGAAGGGACTTCGTGCCATCGGTGATGGTGCTTCTGTGACCAGAGGTCTGCAGCAGGCTTCCGCAAACGGCATCAGTGTGGCCAGAAGCATACTAAAGAGCATGCAAAAGTAAAAGCAGCCGGCTTAGTGTTGTCTCCTCTGAAATAATTCCTCGAGCAGCTGCCTTGCCTTTCCTGTGTCACCCTGTGTTTCCTTTATAATTCCGGCTACTGTTTCATAACCAAAGCACTTTGTATACTCTGTAGCAAAAGCATAGGAGCTTTCAAGCAGTGCAAGACACCTTTCCTTGTTCGGCAATAAGAGCTCTACACATTTTTTCTGGAATAATGCTGCACCATCCGTTAATATGGTAAAGTTTTCTAATAGTGCATCCGCTATCAACGGCAGAAAAGCATTCAGCTCGAACTCTCCATGCGCTGCTGCCATGGTGATTGCCGTATCATTGGCAATCACTTTGATGGCAAGCTGTATGACCATCTCCGGAATGACAGGATTTACCTTCCCCGGCATGATCGTGCTGCCCATCTGCATAGCCTTCAGACTGATTTCTCCAAGTCCGCCTCCCGGTCCGGAATTCATGAGCCTGAAGTCATTGGCGATCTTCATCAGATTGACTGCCAGGGCTTTCAATAAGCCGGATACTTCCACGAATACATCGTTGTTCTGCGTAATGTCCATCGGATATTCAGCTGCTGCCAGACCAAAACCCGTCAGCTCCCTCAACTCCTCCAGAACACCAAAACGATATTTTCGGTCGGCATTACTATAGTTGCCGACTGCTGTCCCTCCGATATTCACCTGCCGCAGACGTTCTTCCACTTTATAGATCCGCCACCTGTCCCTTGAAATTGCCTGTGCGTATGCACCAAACTCCTGTCCCAGGGTAATCGGTATTGCATCCATCAGTTCTGTCCGTCCAAGCTTTTTAATGTCTTCAAACTCCTGTTCCTTTCTTTGCAGGGCTTTCTGCAGTTCATCACAGGCATCGCTCAGCTTTCTCAGCATCGTGATGGAAGCTATACGAAGCGCAGTCGGATAAACATCATTCGTTGACTGCCCTCTGTTCACCAGATCGAGCGGGTGGATGATATCATACTGTCCGGGTTCTTTTCCAAGCTCCTTCAGAGCGAGATTTGCAAGGACTTCATTCACATTCATATTGACAGATGTCCCGGCACCGCCCTGTAATGCCATCGTAATAAAAGCATCCGTGTGTTTTCCTGCCAGCAGCAGATTACAGGCCTTTTCGACTGCACAGTATTTTTCAGGTTCTATAGAAAGCTTCTGATAGGTTCTGGCAGCTGCCTTTTTGATCTGAACCATGCTCATGATCAGTAATTGGTTTGTTTTATGATAGTCTACTGCAAAATTCTCTGCTGCTCGTACTGTCTGGAGCCCAAAAAGCGCATCCTGCGGCAGCTCCTTTTCTCCTAACGTATCTCTTTCGCTTCTCATATATCCTCCAAAAATATCTGTGCCCGCATTATGTATCGTATGACAGCTGCTAACGCTGCCTATTCCTCCAGCTCCATCAAAATCTCCGGAAATATAGCCACGCTTCTTTTCAGAATCCCCTGCATAAAGGCAATCAGGATACCATAGTTGGTAAAAGGCACCTTCATATCCTCTGCGCATTTCTGCCGGTATTTCATCTCCCTGTCGTTCAGTGTGCAGCCGCCGCAGTGGACAATCAGTTTGTACCGGGTGACATCCTCTGGAAATTCAGTTCCGGAGGTGAACTGGAAATCAAAGTTCTTTCCTGTATAATTTCTGATCCATCTTGGAAGCTTCACAGTCCCGATATCATCGCACTGTCTGTGATGCGTACAGCCCTCCGAGATCAGAATCTCATCCCCTTCCTTCAATGTATCCAGTGCTGCGGCTCCTTTTACCGCAGTCCTTAAAACTCCCTTTGACCTTGCCATAAGTATTGAAAAGGAGGTCAGGTGAATATCAGCCGGTGTGTCTGCACTTACCTTGGCAAAGACCTGGCTGTCAGTTATGACAATACTTGGCTTCTTCCCAAGCGATTGCAGGGTATCCTTTAATTCGAATTCCTTTACGACAATTGCGGTCGCATCTGCTTCCAGTATATCACGGATAGTCTGCTGCTGCGGCAGGATCAGGCGCCCCTTGGGTGCTGCCTTATCGATCGGTACTACAAGAACAGCAAAATCAGAAGGCTGCAGACGGTCGCCGATGATTTTGAACTTTGTATCCTCCACCTGTGCCAGCCTGCCGATCCGGTTCTTCAGCTCTTCGATGTTCCAATTGTTTCTTGTGCTTACCGCTATTTCTGAGACAGGTATTGCAAATGCAGCAGCTTGTCCGCTTTCCTGCCCATTCATCAGCAGTGCATCATCACTCGTTTGCTGTCTTCGCAGCTCTTCCTCTGTCAGCAGGTCTGCCTTATTCCAGACAACCAGACAGGGAATATCCTTTTCCTTGATAACATAGAGCAGCTCTTCGTCTTCCTTTGTTTTGCCTTCTAAAGCATCGATGATGACCAGTGCAATATCCGTTTTGTTCAGGACCTGACGACTCTTTCTGACACGCAGCTCTCCAAGCTCTCCTTCATCATCGATTCCCGGTGTATCGATCATCATGACCGGACCGAGCGGCAGCAGCTCCATCGCTTTGTAGACAGGGTCTGTCGTCGTTCCTTTGACATCTGAAACGACTGCCAGATCCTGCCCTGTAATCGCATTGACAATGCTTGATTTGCCGGCATTGCGTTTTCCAAAAATTCCTATATGGATTCGATTCGCATTCGGTGTATCATTTAATCCCATAAGATCCATCCTTTCTAGAATCTGAAATCCCTGCTGCCGTTTTCAATCTTTTCAAGATTCTCCAGTACGATTTTCTGAACCTTTTCCTTTGGTATATTCCTGATTTCATCCAGGATCATCTTACTTCCCATCTCTTTTGTTGCCAAGGAAGCATAATCCTCCATGTACTCCTTTAAGGTCATCAAAGCATTCGGGTGACAGCAGTTCTGTATCTGATTCGATTTTAACAGCTGCATAAAACGATCTCCGGTCCTGCCCTCCCGATAACAGGCTGTACAAAAGCTTGGAATGTATCCCATCTCCATCAGCCATTTTACGATCTCATCCAGTGTTCTGTTATCGCTGAGTTCGAATTGCCTGGAATCCTCATCCTCTGCTTCCGGCTTTGCATAACCTCCGACCGAAGTCTTTGAACCTCCGCTGATCTGGGATATCCCAAGATGCAGCACACGCTCTCTTGTTTCCTGACTTTCTCTGGTCGAAACGATCATACCTGTATAAGGCACACTGATCCTTATACAGGCAACCAGCTTTGCGAAAATGTCATTACTGATACCGTTGTCAAAGGTGCTCGGATCGATATCATCCGCAGGACGGATTCGCGGAACACTGACAGTATGCGGTCCGACACCAAAAACATCTTCCAGATGCTCCGCATGCATTAATAGTCCGGTAAATTCATAGCGGTACAGCTCCAGTCCGAACAACACGCCAAGTCCCACATCATCGATTCCGCCTTCCATGGCTCTGTCCATGGCTTCCGTATGGTAGGCATAATTGTGCTTGGGTCCAGTGGGATGCAGCTGTTCATAGCTCTCCTTATGATAGGTCTCCTGAAACAGGATATAGGTACCGATACCTGCTTCCTGAAGCTTGCGGTAATTCTCTACTGTAGTAGCCGCTATATTGACATTTACCCTGCGGATCGCTCCATTCTTATGCTTGATGCTGTAAATTGTATTTATGGATTCCAGAATATATTCGATCGGATTGTTGACCGGGTCCTCCCCTGCTTCCAGGGCCAGTCGTTTATGTCCCATATCCTGCAGAGCGATTACCTCGGCCTTGATTTCCTCCTGGGTCATCTTCTTTCTGGTGATGTGCTTGTTCTTTTCATGATATGGGCAGTATACACAGCCATTGACACAATAATTGGACAGATAGAGCGGGGCGAACATAACGATACGGTTTCCGTAAAAATCCTTCTTGATCTGTTCTGCGAGTGCATAGATCTCTTGATTCTTCTCTTCAATATCACAGTCTAGCAGCACTGCCGCCTCTCTGTGACTAAGTCCTTTCCGCAGTCTCGCTTTCAAAAGTATCTCATCGATCAGGGCCGCATTGCCCTTATTCTCCTGAGCGTACTGCAAAGTAGCCAGTATCTCCTCATGATTAATAAATTCCTCTGCTTTTGATGACTTTGCATCATAGATAAATGTTCCCATAGGTAATTCCTTTCTTCATCGGGTCAGCTTCGTCTTCCCCTTCAGTTTTTATTTTTATTGCAGAGAAAGATGGTCGCCACGGGAAACAGCAACGCGGTAGCCTATACCTTCCATTCTTTTCTGCATACAAAATCTGCATTCAGCGGCTTCATCCCCGGTACAGATTTTATTATCGTAGAGCATGTACTTACTTCTTACGGCTGTAGGAGAAAGATTTGGCATCACCACATTGCAGCCCGCCAAGATGCCTTTCTCTCTGCCCTGTTCATCAATTGTTCCAAGTGCTGTTGTAGCAGGAAGCAGAACATCCGGGAGCATTAATCTTACGATACCAAGTAAAAACAAGGTCAGCTCCAGCGTTCCGCCCTGCATATCCTTAAACGGGGTATCATGGTGCGGAATAAAGGGACCGATCCCGACCATGTGCGGTGAAAGCTCCTGAATGAACAACAGATCCTCCACGATCGTATCTGTTGTCTGATAGGGCGAGCCTGTCATGAACCCGCAGCCGACCTGATATCCTATATTCTTCAGGTCATAAAGACAGGCTTTGCGCTCAGACAAACGCATATTCTTTGGATGCAGCTTCCCATAATGCTCCTCGTCTGCTGTCTCATGCCGCAGCAGGAAACGATTGGCACCGGCATCGTACATCCT
This sequence comes from Clostridia bacterium, assembly GCA_003252135.1. GTDB lineage: Bacteria > Bacillota > Clostridia > Lachnospirales > Lachnospiraceae > SZUA-448. Next base: position 735 of record QKDK01000188.1, on the reverse strand, counting down.
CTGATAGCTTTCATGGCTGCGTTCTCCGATAGAAAGGGTAATAGCACAGTCTTGATAGGCTGCTTTTATGCTCCTGATGATATCGACCATTCGTTCATCGTTAAAATAAGCATCTTCACCGCCCTGCAGCACAAAGGTTCTGAACCCAAGCGCATACCCTTCCTTACAGCAGGTAAGGATATCCTCCTTTGTCAGCCGGTATCGCTGCGCATTTTTATTGCTTTTCCTGATGCCGCAATAATAGCAGTCATTCTTACAGTAATTTGTGAACTCGATCAGTCCGCGGATATAGACGTCATGGTCATACCTGCAAATCCTGACCTCTCTTGCTTTTTCAAACAGGTATTCTGCCAGTTCCTTTGTGCGCCCTTCTAACAGAGCTTTTAATTCTTCCCGTGATAGACTATGTGTCTCATACAGTCTGTCAATGAGCTGTTTCAATGTTTTTCTCCTTATTCGGTATCCTTGTTGACCGGAAGCTTTGAATATACAGCTTTTGCACTCACTCCCGGAAGTTTCCCAAGCTTCCCTGACACAGCACTTATGATATCATTCGGTGCATCCACAGCAACACTGATTATGTTGATGCTTTTGGCTTTGTACGGCAGGCCCATCCTGCCGATGATATAGGAGCCATATTCATGCAGTATGGAGTTCATCTTTTCGACTGAATCTCCATCCTCCACTATGATTCCGATGATGGCTACTCTGGTTTCCACAAACATTTACTCCTTT
>QKDK01000259.1 GCA_003252135.1 Clostridia bacterium | reverse complement strand
CGCGGGAGCGTGGATTGAAATCAGTGCAGGCCAGCCGTTATAACGGACCAGATTAGTTGCTCCCTTCGCGGGAGCGTGGATTGAAATTGCGGTAAGGAAATAAATAAGACGGATGCTGAAGGTTGCTCCCCTTGCGGGAGCGTGGATTGAAATTGTTTGTGCACTGGTACCAATTCTTATACCGACAGCTTTAACTGCATTAAAAAAAGTGGAAAACAAAAAATGGTGAAGTATGGTAAAAGACAAGAAAACCCAAAAAAATCAAGAAAAAATAAACCACACACAAAAAAACAAAATATAAAATGGAATGTAAATGCTTACAATACCTGCTGTTTAAAAGTTTCTAGTTGCCATGCGTAAAAAATACCTGTATAGTAATATATGACAAATAATTTGGAGGTTTTTATGCAGAGTTACAAAGAATACGATTCGGAGTTTTGTAATGTTAAATACATCGATAATGAAAATGTTGTGTTATTGACCTGGAAAAAGGTATGTCGTGATGAGGACTACAAAAAACCGGCTTTATTTGCCTTGAATTTATTAAAGAATTGTCCGGACAGTGATTTATTTATTGATGCGAGAAATGGATTTGAGTGTGAAAGCTCAGATGCTAATTGGAGTGTTACAAATCTTGTTCCGCAATTGGCAGAAACAGAGTGTCTTACCATTATTTTCATTGTAAAAAGCCTGACAGAGAAGATGGAAAATCTTGACGAATGGACAAAAGTGTTTGAGAAGTTTTTCAAGGTTGCAAGAGCGACATCATTTCAGGACGCTATTTACAAAAGAATTGATGTTTGCGATGATCTATAAATACCAAACGGCCCAAATAACAAACGGCTCAAATACCAAACGCCCATAAAATATAAGCACGCAATGTAACATAAGATTGATATCTGAAATGCAGGTATCAGTCTTTTTTTATCTGCCGGATCATTTTTCATCAGTCGATGATTTTCTAACCAAAGGTTAATTTGACTTTTTGACCGCATCACTCTATTGTAGAAACATAGAAGACAGGCTATGACCTGAAAGAGAAGTAAGATACCGGTTCTGAGTTTGGTTCCAAAGAAACCGGGAGTATATAGAAAGTGCAGAGGTGACAAGAGTGTCAGAAGTGTTTGATCTAGAGCAGTATCTAACAGGCGGGGTTGAGGAGATCGTTCGCGATGCCATCAAAGCCACATTGAGCAACCCCAAAGAAAGTTTATTTATGGCACGATTTGCAAGAGCGAGCCAGAAGGCAGCAAAACTGCGCAGGGATGCAGAAACAAGGGGAGAACACATACCGCCGTTTTTGATCTCAAGCATTACCAGCAGATGCAATCTCCATTGCGCCGGATGTTATGCAAGGGCGAATAATACCTGCCATGATGAAGCAGTCAGAAATCAGCTTTCTGACAGAGAATGGGAAAGAATATTTTTGGAAGCACGAGCATTAGGGATTTCTTTTATCCTGTTAGCAGGCGGCGAACCGTTGATACGTCAGGATGTAATAAAAAAAGCAGGCCAGATTCCTGATATTTTATTTCCGGTATTCACCAATGGGACAATGATACAAAAAGAATATCTGTCGATTTTCGACCAGCATAGAAATCTGGTTCCGGTCTTAAGCATTGAAGGTGACAAGGACAGGACAGATCAGCGGCGGGGAGACGGGATCTATGCAGTTCTTCAAAAAAGCATGATCGAACTGAAAGAGAATAACTTGATTTATGGAGCCTCAATTACGGTAACAAAGGAAAACAAAGAAGAAGTAACAAACAGAGAGTTTCTTGATTCTTTATACACAAATGGCTGCAAGCTGGTTTTTTATGTCGAATATGTTCCGATGGAACAAGGGCAGGAGATGCTTGCGCCGGATGATAAGGATCGTGAATATATGGATAAAGCAGTAGAAAACTTGAGAAAAACGTATGATGGAATGCTATTCATCTCATTTCCGGGAGATGAAAAAACTTCAGGAGGCTGTCTGGCTGCAGGCAGAGGCTTCTTTCATATAAATCCGACAGGAGGTGCGGAGCCATGTCCATTCTCTCCTTATTCGGACACCAGTCTTCGTGACTGCAGTCTGAAGGAAGCACTGCAATCACCGCTGTTCCTGCGACTGCGGGAGGATGATATATTACTGACAGATCATCTTGGCGGCTGTGTTTTATACAATCAGAGAGAACTGGTGGAAGAACTGCTTGGGAACAGTGAAAAGAATCGTATGGATGCATGAAACATAGAATAATAAAAGGAGGCTCAATTCAGGCCTCCTTTTTCCATTCTGTCTTTAAGATTGCATATTCAAAGGTATCCTGCCAGATGGGCGAGCCGTCAGGAGCTGTTCTGAAATAGATGTTTTGCAGCAGTACACCCTCACGACGCATATGCAGACGCTCCAGCAAGTGCCAGGAATTTGTGTTTTCGGGATTGCACATGGCGATAATACGTCTTGCATACCAGTGTTCAAAAGCGTGATCCATCAGTGCCTGCGCACTTTCCGTTGCATATCCATTGCCCTGATATGTCCGGTTGAATACAAAACCAAGCTCAAAGGTATCAAAATCCTGTTTGTTAAAATAGAGATTGCCTATCATTTTACTATTTGACTTTAAAACGACAGCATAAAAAGAATCTGAGGCTGAACGTTTGGAAGCCTCTTTTTTTGCACCATCTTGCGTAAAAATATCATAAGGTTCGTAACGTACGACTTCCGGATCCGACAGATACTCGTAAAGATCGTGCCAGTCACTTTTTTTGAATTTACGAATCAGAATACGATTGGTCTCAAGGATAATCATAGATACCTCGCTGCGTATAAACCTGGTTTACAGGTCTTTAAAATGAAACTTCTTTCTTCCTTCGGCATAATCTGCCACGACATGTCCGTTTCCTTTGAGCTTGTATTTATAGGTAACAAGACCATCCAGTCCGACCGGACCGCGGGCGTGCAGCTTGCCGGTGCTGACACCGACTTCGGCACCGAATCCGTAACGGAAACCGTCAGCAAAACGCGTGGAACAGTTGCAATATACACTTGCAGAGTCTACCAGTTCCATGAAGATATCAGCTGTTTCACTGTTTTCGGTTATGATACTGTCTGTATGATGAGAGCCGTAGCGGTTGATATGGTTCACTGCCTGTGCCACATCTTCAACAGTCGTAACAGTCATGATATAATCAAGATATTCCATGCTAAAAGCTTCCTCGCCAACCAGTTCACAGTCGATTAATTCTTTGATTTCTTTGGTTCCGCGGATTTTAACAGATAACGCCTGAAAGCTTTGCGCAAGAACCGGGAGCAGACGGGGAACCAGATCTTTATGGATCAAAAGTGTTTCTGCTGCATTGCATACAGCGGGATACTGTGTTTTAGAGTCCACAATGATCCTGACTGCTTTTTCAATGTCTGCATCTTTGTCGGCATACACGTGACAGATGCCATCGGCATGTCCCATTACTGGAATTTTTGTGTTGTTCATAATATACTGTACGAATGCATTAGAGCCTCTGGGAATCAGAAGATCGATGGAATCGTGACAGGATAACAGCTGACTGATCTCTTCTCTGGCTTCGACCTGCAGCATACAGCCTGTAGGCAGTCCGCATTCAGTTACGGCTTTATAAATCAAAGTAAAGAGTGCTTTATTGGTATGAAGAGTTTCACTGCCGCCCTTTAAAATAGCGCAGTTGCCGCTTTTTATGCAAAGTGCGGAGATCTGTACCAGTGCGTCCGGACGAGCTTCAAAAATGACACCGATAACGCCGATCGGACAGGTCACACGCTGCAGGACAAGCTCAGAATCAAGCTCGCGGGCAAGCTGTACCTGGTGCAGTGGGTCAGGCAGAGCAATCAGATTGTCGATACCTTCGCAGACACCTGCAAGTTTGGACTCATCAAATTTTAAACGTTTCATGACTGGCGCAGGAACTTGAGAAAGAGCTGCAGCGGTCATATCTTCCTGATTTGCGGCAAAAACAGTTTCTTTATTTGTTATCAAAGCATTTTTTATCGCCAAAAGAGCCTGATTTCTTACTTCATTTGATGAAGAAGCCATCAGAGGACTGTCGAGCTTTAATTGTGCTGCCTGTTGCTGAATACTCATACTTCCTCCTTCATGCTTGTGAATGATCTGCACATTAGTTTTTTGACAGCTTAGGAACTGCTGGATAAATCTGTTGTGCATAAATTGTGCATGTAAATAGTTTGTGTCTATAGTAGCATACTTCTCCTAAAAAGCAAGTAAAAATGCAGTTAAGACAAAAATTATGGTAAATTAAGTTAAAAAACATAAAAACAGGCAAAAATCAGTCTACAATTGTTATGGTAGTGATGACTGGCTGGTCAGCTGCTGCAACAGTGCCGTTACCATCCTGCACAGGGGTATCCTTACAGATAGCATCTACAATATCCATACCGTCTGTTACATAACCAAAACAGGCATAATCTCCGTCAAGAGAAGGGTAATCCGTCTGAACAATAAAGAACTGGGAGCTTGCACTGTCATTTTCCTTAGACCTTGCCATGGAGATAGCGCCTCTAGTATGAGACAGTGGGTTATCGATTCCGTTTGAAGAGAATTCACCGGTTATCTTATCATCCGATCCGCCGTATCCTGTGCCTTCAGGATCACCGCCCTGTATCATAAATCCGTCAATGACCCGATGAAAGGTCAGTCCGTCATAAAAGCCGGAAGCAGTAAGCTTTAGAAAGTTCGCAACAGAAATAGGGGCTGCATCACCATCCAGTTCTACCGATATGGTGCCATAGTTTTCAACAGCTATTTCTATATGATGTGTGCCGGCAGGATTCAGGGTGCTGCCATCCTGCAGTGTTATTAGGTCTGTGGCTGCTGCTGTGCTAGCAGAAGAAGTATTTTCTGATGATACTGCCGATGAGCCGCAGCCGGAAAGGAGAAATAGGCCTGTTGTGCACAGGAAAAGCAAAGTGGATATTTTTTTGATCAGTTTCATAATTACCCTCATTTCTGCGCTGATCTACGCGCATATAAAGTTTGAACGAGCGGTGACGCGCGAGGCACAAACTTGTTTGTGAAAGAATTATCTAATTCTTTCACTTTTACCCTCATTCCTGCGCTGATCTTTGCGCATATCAAGTTTGAACGAGCATTGACGCGCGAGGCACAAACTTGTTTGTGAAAGAATTATCTAATTCTTTCACTTTTGCCCTCATTTCTGCGCTGATCTATGCGCATATTAAGTTTGAACGAGCGGTGACGCGCGAGGCACAAACTTGTATAGACAGCTTCCATGCTATCCTACCAGTTTTTTATTAAAAATGAAAGGTGATGCAGCGAACTTCACAAAAAATTCATAACCACATTACTCTGGCAGAAAAAAATCATAACAATCCTCAATCAGAAAGATGGAACACCTGACAGTGACCAGATTATCGATAAAACAAATTAAAAACTCCATTAAAATGCATTGGATAAATGACAGGTTTCATGATATAGTTATGCTGATACAAAAACGAATGTGATTGCTGCATTATAAAAGGACCGGCGCAGGAACTTTAGGTTAATTGCGGCAGCTGGAGGACAGGCATGAAGAAGACAATGGTAACAAAGGAACAGGTGCAGGAGATCGTTAAGACCTATCCGACACCCTTTCATATTTATGACGAAAAAGGAATTCGGGAGAATGCAAGAAATCTGAAAAAAGCATTTGCCTGGAACAAAGGATTCAAAGAATATTTTGCAGTGAAAGCAACACCGAATCCATATATACTTCAGATCCTGAAGGAAGAAGGCTGTGGAACAGACTGCTCCTCCATGACGGAGCTTATGATGTCAGAAGCGGTTGGTATTTTGGGAAGCGAGATAATGTTCTCATCAAATGATACACCGGAAGGTGAATTTGCAAAAGCAAATGACCTTGGTGCCATCATAAATCTGGATGATATCACCATGATAGACTTTTTAAAGGATGAGTGCGGAATTCCAAAGACGATCAGCTGCCGTTACAATCCGGGAGGAGTTTATGAAGTCAGCAACGGAATCATGGACAATCCTGGTGATGCAAAGTATGGTATGACAAAGGAACAGCTGTTTGAAGCAATGACGGCCTTACAGAGCCTGGGCGCAGAAAACTTTGGTATTCACTCATTTCTGGTAAGCAATACGGTAACGAATGATTACTACCCGGCACTTGCAAAGACCCTGTTCGAGCTTGCGGCTGAACTAAAAGCTGTAACAGGAATTGCCATATCTTTTATCAATCTTTCTGGTGGTGTAGGAATCCCTTATCTTCCCGATAAGGAAGGTAATGATATCTTTGTGATCGGAGAAGGAGTACGCAAGGTATATGAAGAGGTCATGGTACCTGCGGGACTGGGAGAAACTGCGATCTTTACAGAGCTTGGGCGTTTTATGCTGGCTCCTTACGGACAGCTTGTAACAAAGATGATCCATGAAAAACATATTTATAAAGAGTATGTCGGTGTTGATGCTTGTGCGGTCAACCTGATGAGACCGGCGATGTATGGTTCTTATCATCACATTACAGTACTCGGCAAAGAAAATGAAAAAGCCGACTACCTTTGTGATGTAGCTGGCTCACTTTGTGAGAACAACGATAAATTTGCTGTTGACAGACTGATACCAAAGCCAGAAATCGGTGATTACCTTGTGATCCATGATACAGGTGCACACGGATTTGCGATGGGATATAACTATAATGGCAAGCTTCGCTCGGCAGAGCTTCTTCTGAAAGAGGATGGTTCTGTTTTGATGATCAGAAGGGCCGAAACGTCAAGAGATTACTTTGCAACCTTCGATTTTTCAGGATTTTTTGATAAACAGTAATAAAGGTTTGATTAGATTCGCCCCAGCAGTAAGTAGCCCCAGATGGCCACGGACTCACGCAGATAACAGTTTGGAAGCACATACCACTCTGTTCTGGCGGCGATACCGCTTGCGGTCAGTCCTTCGGATGCTGCGACTCTTAAAGCCCGGTATACATGAAAGTCACTGGTCACAAATACACAGACGGGGGCATAACCAAAAAGATCTTCTAATATTGTTTTAGAAAAGCGGAAGTTTTCCTGCGTACTTGCAGCGGCTTCCTCTTTTTTAATGGTTTCAGGTGCTACACCCTGTGCCAGAAGATACTGTTCCATAGCCTCTGCCTCGGTTATAGTCTCACCGCTTCCTTGTCCGCCCGATACGATAATGATTGCGCCCGGATTGTCCTTCTGATATTCGATGGCAGCATTCAGACGCTTTGTCAGCATCCTTGTGATCTGATCGCCATGAATTCCGGCCCCCAGAACTATAACTGCTTTGGCACCGGATGCCGGGGCTGCCTGTGCTGATTGCAGGATTACGGCTGAAGTCATAATGAAAAACAAAGCAAATGAGGCATAAGAAAATACAATCAGACGGAAGAATATGCGAACCAGGCGGTACTTGACCTGCGCACGCTTTATGGCAGGAAAAAAGATGCCGGAAAACAGCATAGGGATGCCAAGAACAGCAGGAAGAATAACACCCAGATTCAGATTGCTGAGAGTCATAACAAAAAGGGTATCCAGTATGAAAAGACTGCCAAAGAGAATCAGTATAAAACGCGTCTGAATCAGCATAAAACGCGTTTGTTTCAATGCTCTCCTGAACAAGCTTAGCAGGAGGCGAGGGACATTCAGGAATGAGTGTTGTTTTTTCATAGTCATGCTCCTTATAAGGTCATCCTTCATAGTATATTTTGATCAGAGGCAGATGGCAAGAGAAATTCTTACAGCAAGCCCGAAGGGGTAAAACAAAGGCATACAGATTCAATCTCTGTGATTTATACAGATTAGATCGAAGAACCTGCAAAATAACAGATATCATGAAAAATCGTAAGAGCCTTATGCAAAATATGACGTAAAAACAACAGTTCACGCTATAAGCGTGCATAAATAAAAATTCGTGTTATGATAAAATCATAAAAGCTTTATAAAAATATAACATGAAATTAATAAAAATAGAAAAGATAAGAAGAAATATTTGTGATATAATAATCGAAGTCTATCAGTTGCAGTACAGGGAACTATTATGAACAGGTACGACCAGATGACAATATGTGAAGAAAAAACGCTTTCACATGTGAAGAAAAAACGCTTTCACAAGTTTGTGCCTCATGCGTTACCGCGCGTTCAAACTTGACATGCACAAAGATCAGCACAGGAATGAGGAGAAAGATGAAGATATTATCAATTGTGGTACCATGTTATAATTCAGAAGCGTACATGAAGCATTGCATTGAATCTCTACTTCCGGGAGGAGAGCTTGTTGAAATCATCATTGTAAATGATGGATCAGTCGATAGTACAGGAGAGATCGCGAATGAATATGCGAACCTGTATCCTTCCATTGTAAGGGTCATACATCAGGAAAACGGCGGACACGGCGAAGCAGTCAATGCCGGAATCCGTAATGCGAAAGGGCTTTATTTTAAAGTCGTAGACAGTGATGACTGGGTCGATCAGAATGCTTATGAAAAAATACTGGCAACACTTTTGAGCTTTCAGGAAAAAGATGCACAGCTTGATATGCTGATCAGCAATTATGTATATGAAAAGGAAGGTGCCAGCCATAAAAAGGTCATGAAATATGACAATGCACTGGTGGAAGATCAGGTATTTTCCTGGGAAGACATCGGACATTTCCGGAAAGGACAGTACATCCTGATGCATTCCGTGATCTACCGGCTGCAGCTGCTTCACGATTGTGGACTGGAGCTCCCAAAGCACACCTTTTATGTGGATAACTTATATGTATATATTCCGCTGCCCTTTGCAGAAAAGCTGTACTATCTGAATGTGGATTTTTACAGATATTACATCGGCAGAGAGGGTCAGTCGGTCAATGAGAGTATCATGATCAAACGTATCGACCAGCAGATCAAGGTGAACAAGCTGATGATGCAGCAGGTCGATTTGAAAAAGGTAAGTATCTTTAAGAGACAGCGTTACATGTTCAACTATCTGGAGATCATAACGACAGTTTCCTCCATTCTGCTGATTCGCTCCAACACACTGGAGAATAAGATCAAGAAACAGGAATTATGGAGATATATCAAGGAAAATGATCCGAGTCTCTATCGCAGGCTTCGGCATGGTTTTATGGGCATGACAGTGAACCTTCCAGGAAAGACAGGGCAGATGGTATCACTGGCCGCCTATAAGATATCGCAGAAGGTAGTCGGGTTTAATTAACGGTCAATTAACTTTTTTTGGTTACTCCTACAAGAAAGCCGCAGTGTTATGTTTATAAAACACTGCGGTTTTCGATTTTACGGCACTAGACGATTGATATCCCTTGGGAAAAGCGCAGCATACCGGACATTGTCAAAACCGGCAAGCTTTGCTGTCAGCCGCTCGAGGCCCAGCCCCAGACCGCCGTGCGGGGGCATGCCATGCTTATGCATCAGCAGATAGCTTTCAAAATTTTCCGGGTTCATGTTCCGACTGAGTAGTTTTTTTAGCTGCTCGTTATAGTCATGGATTCGCTGGCCGCCTGTTGTAATCTCAAGGCCTTTATATAAAAGATCAAAGCTTAAGGTAAGCGATTTGTCAGACTGGTCTTCCATAGCATAAAACGGACGTTTTGCGCTGGGGTAGTGGGTAATGAATACAAAGTCGGAGTTTTCTTTATCCTTAATATAGGAAGAAAGCAGCTTCTCTTCCTCGGGTGAAAAATCATCCTTTTCCGTTTCTGCCAGAAATTGTTCTCTCAGCAGTGCTTTAGCCTCATGAAAACGCATGACAGGGATAGCGTCAAGGGAAGGCAGAATGATCTGCAGCAGAGACAGCTCAAAGGAACAGACCATGGATAAATGAGCCATGACAGATTGCAGCATCCTGCATTCCATCTGCATCAGATCGGTAAAGTCTTCGATATAGCCCATCTCAAAATCAACACTGGTGTATTCATTCAGGTGCCTGGCGGTGTCATGTTTTTCTGCACGGAATACAGGGGCGATTTCATAGACGCGTTCAAAGACACCGGCCATCATCTGCTTGTAGAACTGCGGACTTTGTGCCAGATAGGCTTCTTTTCCAAAGTAATCGAGGCAAAAGATATTGGCGCCGCCCTCTGCACCCTGGCTGACTAGTTTAGGTGTGTGAATCTCTGTAAACTGTTCTTTGGCAAAGAACAGGCGTAAGCCTTCGCAGATGGCAGCCTGCAGTTTGAAGACAGCACGTTCCTTTTCGTTACGAAGAGTGAGCATCCGGTAATTCAGATGGCTTTCAAGAGAAAGGTTCTGCTGACTGCTGTTAATTGCGACCGGAGACGGGAGAGCAGGAGAGCTTAACAGAACGATCTTTAGCAGATGCAGCTCAAAGCCTGTTTTTGAACGGGGTTCTTCAAGTACTTTTGCTGTCACGCGAATACAGCTTTCTTCTGTGAAGTCAGGATTTTGTTCATCGCAGATGCATTGCAGCACCTGTCTTCCTGTTCGCAGCAGCACAAAAGAGAAGCCGCTCATTTTCCTTATTTTGTAGACACTGCCGGCAAGCGTGATGAGTTGTCCTGCGAGTTCTTCTGTTACATATGGATTGGGTGATTTTATCTGACTGTTTATATAATTCATGTAATTACCTCCGAAGTTTGATTTTATTTGAAATGAATAAACCAATCGGCATCGGAGCAGACATTGTCTTCATGTCTCATAGTATCACAACCTTTCATCACAGGCTCTATAGCCCTTACTATGATGTATGCTTTTCTTCCTCCAAAATGACAGATGGAAAAAGAGAAAAGCAGTTTTGATACCGTAATATAAGAAAAGACCACACGGTATCAGCCGTAGTGGTCTAAATATACTTTCAGATCCACACGGGCACAGCGAAAGTAGCGCCTGCCCCTGCGGTCGTTCGCAGTTACAGACGCTGCCTATCGTCGTCCCCGATAAAGGAAAGGGTGCAAGATAAACAGATATTGCTATTCATTTTATGAACTTTTTTTATACAAAGTAAGTTCTTTTTCATCGCAATCGCCTGCCTGTTCTAAATTTGACTCAGAATACCATACGTTGTTTTAGATGTCAACCAGTAAACACAGTTTTCTTAATGCTAAAACTCAAAATCAAGAGTTGCGCGGTCAGCAGTGATCTTGCCGATAAAACTTGCAACTGCTACATGATCCGGATGTACCTGATACAGCTTCATATCTTCCAGGGAATCAAAATCTGCGACCAGTCCCATATCAAAAGACTTGTCACCATGCAGCACATCAGAGCCGACGGTCAGACTTTTGATCTGATAGATGGAGGTGGGAAGTGCAAGCAATTTGTCCTTTGCCAGAATCATATTCTCTTCCTTTGTATTACCTTCTGCGGTTTCTTTCAGCTTCCATAAAACGATGTGTTTTAACATAAATCCTCCTTTTATACACAGCAGATGTGCATGAACCTTCTTTTTGATTATACTACTACAGATTACAGCCTGCTGCAATAACTTAAATTACTTAAAGGAATATTGGCAAAGACTCTTTACTAAGGTTTTGAATCGTTATATAATTTCTGTTAGCATCCGCGTAAAACAGATGCAGGACAGTGTAAATGAGCTGAGCTATATCAGTGCTGCATTGAAAAAGAAGTATATGAAAAACGGTATTTGTAGATGCAGTTTATGTAGATGCAGCTTATGTAAATGCAGCCTACAAAATGCAGTATTTAAAACGCAGCTGTCTGGAAAGGTCACAAATGAACGGTTACCGATATGAAACACATCTGCACACCAGTGAATCGAGTGCCTGCGGAAAAGCGACCGGTGCAGAGCAGGTTCACTTTCTGAAAGCTCATGGCTATCAGGGACTTATTGTTACAGACCATTTTCTGAACGGAAACACAAGGATTTTGAAAAGCCTGCCCTGGGAGGAACAAATCGATTTGTTCTGCAGGGGCTATGAGGAAGCAAAAAAGGAAGGCGATAAGATTGACTTTGATGTCTTCTTTGGTGTTGAGTGGAACTTCAATAATGATGAATTCCTGCTATATGGCATAGACAGACAGTGGCTGCTTGCGCATCCTGACATGCTTTCCTGGAGTCATACCAGATTATTTGAAGAAATCAATAAAATAGGCGGACTGATGCTGCAGGCCCATCCTTTCAGGATTCGTTCCTATGTGAAGGATCTTCGTCTGTATCCGTATCATGTACATGGCATTGAGGTTACAAATGCGCAGAATGAAGCACCCTATGACAATTATGCCCGCCGTTATGCATCCTATTTTTCGCTGGCTGTCACCTCAGGCAGCGATCTGCATTGGTCTGGAGAACCGGACAGGGGATTTCGCGGAATTTCAACAAAGCAGCGTATGAAGTCGGTATTTGATTATGTGGATTTAATCAGAAATCAAAAAGAGTATACGCTGATCACATCAGACGATGACATCGGACTGGAAGACTTTGTTCAGATTACGGTTCCTGTCATGTTATTTGATGCGCAGGAGCAGGATATCAGCGAAAAACTGAAAGAGATATTTAATTTTTGAGATGAAATTATGGAAAAGCGCAGGGTTTATGCGCAGAAGGAGAAAAATATGGAACACAGTAAGAAGTTTGCATGGACCTGGAAGGTCAAGGAAGAATATCTGGAGGAATACGTAAAGATGCATCTTGACCCATGGCCGGAAATCATGGAAGAGCATACAAAAGCCGGTTACAAGAACTACTCTATTTTTCAGAATGGCAATCAGTTCTTTTACTGTTTTGAATGTGATGACGTAGAAGCAGCTAACGCATATATTGCAAAAAGTGAGGCCTGCAACCGTTGGAATGCAATTACCTCAAAGATGGTGGAAGGTTCTTTTGACTTTAACGAGGAAGAACCGATCAAATTCATGCCGGAAGTGTTCTATCTGAAATAGTGGAGAAGAAATTTTAATGTTAGCGGTGAAAGAATTCAGGCAGTCCTGTTTCTTTCACCGATTTTATTTAGACTATACCGACAGCTTTTGCTTCAATGTTCTTCAATGCTCAAAGACCTGATAGATGAAGTCCGCTGCTGTGCTGACAGCATCATTGGCCGGCTTGAAGGGAGACATCTGAAAGACATGCCACATACCGGGATAGACCTTTGCCCGGACCTGGATATCTGCCTTTTTCATAGCTTTATAGAGAGAAACGGAATCACTCAGCAGGATTTCGTTATCACCTGTTTCGATCAGAACAGGAGGGAAACCTTCAAAATCGCCAAAGAGCGGTGAAATCAAAGGGTTTTTCAGGTTCTGTCCCTCTGCGTAGGCAGTGATGGCATCTTTTATGTAGCTTTCATCCAGGATAGGGTCGACTTCTTTTTTGGTCTGATAAGACTCACCGCTGCAGGTCATGTCAGTCCAGGGTGAAAACAGCAGCAGCCCGCCGGGAAGCTTTCTTCTCTGTTCTTTCAGATGAAGCGTCAAGGCAAGCGCAAGATTGCCTCCTGCCGAGTCTCCTGCTATGATGATATTTTTACTGCCGTATCCTAAGTACATCAGGTGATTCCAGACTGCTTCTGCATCTTTTAATGCAGCAGGATAGGGGTGTTCAGGTGCAAGTGAATAATCAAAACTGATCAATTCCCGGTTCGCAGCATGCGACAGCTTGGCAGTCAGACTTCTTGAGTATTTCATGCAGCCGGTGACATAACCGCCTCCGTGACAGTAGAGTATAATGGTTTCTTTTGTATGGTTCTGATGCGGGCGTATCCATTCGATGGGAATACTGCCGATCGCTCCTTCTTCTACTGTTACATTCATGGTCCTGCTGAGCAGGGAGCCAAAGTTTTCTTTTGCGGCGCGGCTTTTTTCCGCATCCAGTTTTTCACTGACAAAACCATGCAGCATACGGATAGTACGCATGCGGCTGGCATTTAATTTTTCGTTGTCTTTTTCCATTTTGCAGATTCTCCTTTGGCTTATCTAACGATGGCAGCAGGTATAGAGGTATTATACATGAAAAGCAGGTCACATACAAGAATTAGCGTTCTGCAGTCCTGCCACAGAGAGGACTGCCTGTTGTTTACCGGATTGTAAATCCTTGTGTATCGTGCTATGATGAAATCAGGAAAACAAGTTTGCTTCGCATGTCACCGCTTGCTCAAGCTTGATATGCGCAACGATCAGTGCAGGAATAAGATGAGATACAGTGAATCCAGGGAAATGACCCACAAAGGTTCACGAAGGAACTTCAGAATCAGTCAGGAGGCGGTCATAGCAAAATGAAGAAAAACACTTCAAATAAAAGAAAAATACGCCACTGGTATAAGCTGGATCTGTCTGCTAATGTATATCCGACCCTGCAGCGAAGAAACTTCTCCTCTGTATACCGGGTCAGTGTTATCCTGAAACAGCCAATTCAGCATGAGCTGCTGCAGCTGGCACTGGAGAGAACCATGCCAAGATTTCCGACTTTCGCTGTGGCAATTCATAAAGGTCTGTTCTGGCGTTATCTGGAGAGGAACAACAAGCCTGGTCCCTTTGTAAAAGCTGATGTATCCAATGCCTGCATGCCGATACATTTTAAAGCAGAGAACCGGTATTTGCTCCGTGTTTATTATTATGAGGCAAAGCTTTCGGTGGAAGTATTTCATTCTGTTGCAGACGGCAGCGGAGCGCTGACATTTGTGAAAACTCTGCTGGCAGAGTATTATGCCATGCAAGGCATCAGAATTCCCTGTGAGCAGGGCGTGCTGAGCTGCAAAGAAAAACCGCGCGATGCGGAGATCGAGGATGCCTATATTAAGTACGGTAACGGTAAAGTAGCGCTAAAACGCAAGGGAATCCATGCATATCAGCTTCGCGGCACGCAGGAACCCTTTTATACACTTAATATTATTACCGGGGTCGCACCTGTTGAAAAGCTTCTGGCTGCGGCAAAAAGCTATAAGGTATCCGTTGGTGTCTTTCTGACAGCTGTATTAATGGAAAGCCTGATACAGAAACAGAAAATGGATAAACCAATCAGGGAAAGAGATGTTGTTATCTCTATGCCGGTCAACTTACGGCGGTTCTTTCCTTCTGATACTCTCCGTAATTTCATTGTGATGCTTTCGCCTTCCATCGACCCGAAAATGGGCGATTACACCTTTGAAGAGATAGCTTCGGAAATCAATGCATATTTAGCATACCGGCTCAATGAAAAATACCTGAAGGCCAATATCATGACTAATTTATCAGTGCAAAGGAACCCAGTGGTTCGTGTCATTCCCCTGTTTCTAAAGGATATGATCGTACGAAATGCTTATAAAAAGGTAAATGCCAGAGAATCCTCTGCCGGTATTACGAACCTTGGTATCGTACAGGTGCCAGAGGAAATGAAGCCGCTGATCGAACGGTTCGAGGTGCTGATGGGACAGCCCTTTTCCAATAGAACGAACCTTGCAGTAATAACCTATGAGAATACCATCTCCATGAGCTTTTCAAGCGGAATTGTAGAGTCAGATGTAGAGATGCTGTTCTTTTGCTCTCTGATTAAAAAAGGGATACCGGTTAGAATTGAATCTAACAGAAAATACAGGACATAAAATTTCTTCAGACAGAACCAGTCAAAAAGGAGGGTGCCATGTCATATTGTGTAAATTGCGGGGTCGAGCTGCATAAATCCGCAGCCTTTTGTCCGCTTTGCAATACTGTTGTCATCAATCCGGTGAATCCGCCGGACACACATGCAAAACCGCCATATCCGGCGGAGATCGGAAAAGTCGAGAATGTCAACAGCAGAGGAGTAGCATTATTGCTGACAGTGGTCTTTGTTTCGATTGCCCTTGCGGCCTTATTATTAAATTTATTTTTATTTAAAGAAGGACTATGGTCAGCATTTGTTATGGGCGCCAGTCTGCTTCTCTGGGTATTTACTGTGCCTGTGCTGATTCTGCGGCCGTCAAGACTGCTGATCATCCTGCTTGACGGTGCAGTCATCTCCTTGTATTGTTTTATCATTGCAAGGCAGACAGATGATGCCTCCTGGTATTTTGGAATCGCACTCCCTATAATAATTATGCTGACTGGCTTTGTATTCCTGTTTGGCTATGTTGTGAAGCGCTTTAAGACCTCCATTTTGTTCAAAACAGCGTTTATTTTTGGTGAGCTTGGCTTTTATACTGTCGGTATAGAGCTTTCCATCCGTTATTTTCTGTACAACAGCTTTTCTATTCGCTGGTCGGCGGTCGTTGGCACCAGCTGTCTGATTATTGTGGCGGTACTGACAACTGTTATGAAGAACACAAGACTGCGGGAAGAAGTACAGCGCCGCCTGCATTTTTAGGAAAATCACACTTTTGTTTTGTCATACAGCCATAAAATAATCCATATCCCGATTTTCTGCCCAAAACATCAAGAGAAATTGACAAAGACAGGCTATACTATTGTCAGATAAGCTTATCTTTATGCTGCATAGTGTGACAGCATAACCTGATTTTAAAGTTCAAAGGAGAGATTACGGTTGAAGAATTTCTATGTGCTGGCAGAAGCCCTGGAATACGTAGAAGAGCATCTTTGCGAGAAAATGACGGCTGAGGAGATAGCAGCTTCCTGCTATGTGTCGTTGTCGAGTCTTCAAAAGCTGTTTCGCTATGCATTTCATATAGGATTGGCGGAATATATTACAAGAAGACGCATGTCACATGCGGCGCAAATGCTGGTAAGTTCCGACAGGAGTGTTTTGGAGATAGCCTTGCTTTATCAGTATAATTCACATGAGGTCTTTTGCAGGGCATTTCAAAAGACCTGGAAATGTACGCCGTCAATGTTTCGAAGGCAGTGGAAATTCACCGGACTCTTTCCCAAGCTTGATTTTGAATATGAAAAAGACGGAAGGAGCTTATCGATGAAAAGAAAATATGATATTACAGAGCTTTATGATTACCTGAAACAAAAAGCCGATACTTATGTTGTCTGCTTTGATATGGTGCATATGCTGGAAATCAATGAAAAGTACGGAACAGAGGCCGGAGACAAGGCGATTGTGGAATGTCTTCGACGCATTGATGAGGCGGCACTTGATGATATGCTGACTTATCGGATCGGTGGAGATGAATTTGTGCTGGTGACAGGATATAGTGAGCTTGAACAGGCACAAAAAATTGCCAGAAAAATACTGGAGAGTAATGGACAGACAATAGAGCAAGAAGGAATACTTGTCCCGGTATCCATGCGCGCCGGGTATGCACTGATGAAAGGAACTAATGTAAAGTACGCAGAGCTGTATTCGCAGCTGAATGAAGCTATCGAAGCCTCAAAATTATAAAATCCAAATATAGTGCAAAAACTTTCGAATAGGTCGATAGATTAATGCCTCCTTTCATGCTATGATTGCAATACATTAACATGTATTGATGATTTATCAAAGTACGAAGCAACAGCCGCAGATGAAGCTTTCATCCTGTCAGGCGAATGTTCGCACCGCGATGATTTGCATAGCAGACAAGGAGGCATTTTTCATGAAAAAAGATAAAAAGGTTTTAAAGCTCGGTGTTCTTGGTCTTGGAGAAGGAAGAAGCATTATATCCGCAGCTTTGCAGAGCAAAGACTGGGAGCTTGGTATGATCTGTGACCTGAATGAGGCACTGTGCAAGGAAAGATGTGAGGAGTTTAATTTTGATAAATACACCCTCTCCTATCAGGATATGCTGCAGGACGAAACGATAGATGTAATCGGAATCTACACCCCGGACCAGCTGCATGCAAAGCATATTATGATGGCGCTGGAAGCGGGCAAACATGTTATCTGCACAAAACCGCTGATGATAACGCTTGATGAGGCAAACACCTTACTGGAAGTGCAAAAGCGCACAGGAAAGCTTGTGTTTGTCGGTCAGAGCTCAAGATACTTTGAACCGGCCAAAAGACAAAGAGAAGATTATGAAAAGGGACTTCACGGAGAGCTTACAACAGTGGAGACCCATTATATTACAGATGCCAGATGGTTCCTTGAAAAAGGCTGGAGCCATCAGAAGGGCTTCTCCTGGATGTACAACTTCATGATACATGCAGTTGATCTTGCTGTCTGGTATCTTCCAGAGATTGAAGAGGTGTATGGACTTGGAGTTATCAGTGAGAACACGAAAGAACGAAATCTTTCTGTGACAGATACCATGACATTCCTGTTGAAAAATAAAGACAGCAGATATGCGACCGTAAAAGGATATTACGCGACACCGACCCTTGGAAGCGCGGTGGAACAGTCCATCAGCTGTACGCTCCGCGGCACAAAGGGTGTCAGCAGAGCCGGTTATCCGAAATTAAAATATTATACTAATTTTGCTCCGGTCGAAAAGACAGCCAAGCTGCAGACCTTTGATGATCTGCACGATTATTATTTCAGATTTGAAAATGAATCCCATCACGCAGGAGAATATCAGAATTATATAGAAGACTTTGCAAGGTGCTTTAGGGAAGGTGTTACACCAAAGCCAGACCTGAAGGAAGGAATCCGTACGCTTGCCATTGCTGAAGCCATGGAAATCTCCATGAGAGAAAACAGAGCGGTGAAGGTGCAGGAGATACTGGACAGAAGAGGAATTCAGCTGTAAAAATGTTTATATCCTGTTCGCAAAATAGATATAAAACTACATGGTAAAATCAAAAAAAGAGAAAATCCCTTACACTAGGAGATTTTCTCTTTTTTGATTGGATAGATTTGAGACTGTCATGGGTTACGAAGGCGTGAGTTCAGAACGAGACTGTCAGGGGTTGCAAGAGAGTGGGTTCAGAACAAGACTGTCAGGGGTTGCAAGTGCGTGGGTTCAGAACGAGACTGTCATGGGTTACGAAGGCGTGAGTTCAGAACGAGACTGTCAGGGGTTGCAAGAGAGTGAGTTCAGAACGAGACTGTCAGGGGTTGCGAAAAGGGAGATGAAATCACACACGATTTCATCTCCCTTTTTGCTCCAATTTATACTCCCAGCCAGAATCGAACTGGCAACTAACCCTTAGGAGGGGTTTATTATATCCATTTAACTATGAGAGCGCAGGGTATAACATCCTTTCATTATATCGGTTCAAAGTACGTTATGCCCATAAATTTATACCATGTTTTTGTAAAAAAAGCAAGCCCAAATCAAGTTATAATAAGCTATACACAATAATATGCTTAGACAGTCGCTGACATGATGATTTTTATTTGGAGGTAAAAGGCACCATTTTTCATAAAAACCTCGTTTATACTTTCTAGATAGTTATTTACAACATATGGTATACATTTACAAAACCGTATGATAAAATATTTGCATAAACGAGTGCGATGTGTGTGGAGTATATGGTGAACATGTTAAAGCATGTTAAAGCTGAATATGTTAAAGTCAAAGACACCAAAGCTGATGAAGCAGACGGGGCAGTGGAAAAGAATTGTTCTCGAGTTATGCGGCATACTGGTTCTGATCATTGGAATCAGTGCTTACATACGCTCAGGTAATCAGAATACGCAGGGTGTGGATACATTTACACTTGCGGGGGGAACGCCTGTATATATCAAGGATGGGAATGTGCTGGAATACCAGAGTGATGGCAACTGGAAGGTAACAGAGAAGTCAGGAGATACAAAGCAGCATCGTGGTCGAATGTCTCTCAGATTGCCTGCAGTAATTATGTGATTGCAGCATTGCGGGAGGACGAAAGCTGTTACACACTGGATCTGACGCCCGGTATGTGAGGTGTGCAGGAAAAGTAAAACAAGATATACCATATAGTATGGAGGAAATAATCGATGGCAATGAGAAAGAAAAAACAGATATTCATGAGGACACTTCAGATTCTCTGCATAGCAGGGCTTAGTTTTATTGTTATCCTGTTTTTGCTTTTACTGCTGGACATTGGAACAGCAAAAGGTTATGACGGACCGATTGCGACTTATGAGGATACCTTGCTTTATCAAAAAGATTCCATGATTTATGAATACCGTCCTCAAACAGGAAGTCAGGAGTTGATAAATGATGTGGATGGTGACTTTTGTCTGTTGGACAATACCCTGCTCTACGTGAAGAAGAATCAACTGCTTTCTCTTTCTTTGTCAAACAGAGAGACTTCTGTCATCTATGAATGCGAGAAAGACACCAGCATGTCAGTTCATGGACCAAAGGATGATATAATTTTGGTATATCTACAGAGCAAGGATGGCATGAACGAAAAGGTTTATCTGAACAATGGAAGCCTTACTTTCGAAAGTTTTGCCGGAAGCGACCTTCTTTCATCCGAGGAACAAGACTGGGAGACGCTGAACCGGCAATATGGAGATAGTATATATGTGTATGATAAATGGGGAAATACGGATCCGACAGTGCAGTCCATAGCAGATTCCTTTTTAACGATTTCATACGCAAGGCAGGCGGGAGACTATTTATACATCGTCGTTCCGTATAAAAATTCTGATAATTTATACTGCTACTATCCTATGTATAATTCGAATGGGATTGCGTATGGACTTGAAGAAGTGGATATATTGCTGCCAAGAAATGCGCTAAGCCATGTGGAGGGTGTTGTATCAGCACTTTCCTTTACGACCAATGCACTTTTATCTATTCTGCTTGAGGTAGCCGTTCTGATTGTCTTACTTACGGTTTCATCGAAGCAAATTAATAAATATAAAATACAGGAAGAGACCTTACAGCAGAAGTCGCTGCTTCAATGAAGGGACGATGCGCAAAGGAACGGGGGAAAGACATGAAACATTATTAACTTCTGATTATTCTGCTTCTTTCCAGCTCCTTCTTTCTAAGTGCCTGCGGCGGATTGCATAAAATGAAAGAAATCACGGTAACAGATAGTTTACAGGCGAAGTAATCACAATCCCTTTAAAATTCTATGGTTTTTAAAGAGGGAATGAGTCACTCCTAGTATCATGCAGAAAAGATTCGGAATGCGTCTACTTTATTGTCGCAGAACGTGTCAACCGGAATGACAGCTAAGATAATTATGAACACCGGTATGTGTAATTATTATACAGGTATAAGGAATTATGGAATTGTATCTTTCTTTTTTGCGAATTGCAGATTATGGAAATGCTTGGAGCAAAAGAGCTAGGTAAAGTATTTTCAAATAATATAAATAGTTATGTGGCAATGCATCTTTTCATATACTCACATACACAGAGAACTATTTTAACTGGGGTAGCAATAGTAGTTGATTAAGCAATATAATAAGCACATAAATTGTCAAATTTATATAGTTATTCAGCATTATGTAACAGTAATTCTTCTCGATAAAGTGTATAATTAATTCATGTGGTTATGTAAGGAATGAAAGAAATTAATTTACAAATAGACCGAAGCAATCGATATAATCGATACAATAACAAGGAGCTTCTCATTATGTTCTTCAAAACCCGCCAAGAAAAGCTAAAGCAACTCAACACCAACTGCACTGCCTTCATAGAGCGCATCGATACAGCCCTACAGGACAAAGATACCATGTTCATGAAGGAGAACACATACATTGATGTACGCTGGCCAAATCACTGGCTTACAAAGCATGCAGCCATTATCGCAGATGTGAGAAGAACAAATATGAGAAACTTGAAACGTGCAGCCCAATACAAACTACTGCTTCAAAAATGCAGTTCTATTGAATATGCTTATAACAATCTGAAGCGTGATGTGGAGAGTCACAATAACAAAGTGGCTAAGATTAGAACAATCGAAGCCTACAACCTGATCGGAAACGTGGAGGGTAGAAGGCTTGATGAACAACAGATGTGTTGTCTTGTGAAGGAAGCTTATAATCATCTGGTCATAGCAGGAGCTGGCACAGGTAAGACAACGACTGTTGTTGGAAGAATTAAATATATGTTAATGCAGGGTATCTGTAAGCCAGAGGATATCCTTGTTCTGTCATTTACCACTGCATCTGCAAGTGAAATGAGCGAGCGGATTAAAAGGGAAACCAATGCTCAGATTGAAGCATCCACATTCCATAAGTTAGGACTTAACATCATCACAAAGGCAGATAACATAAGACCTGTAATCACTCAGCTTAATCTATCAAAACATGTCGAGGAACAACTGAAGGAGAACATGAAATCAGAAGGTTACCTCCGGCTGTTATGCAACTACCTGCTCTTTAATAAGAGTGCTGCAAGATCCGAGTTCGAATTCAATACAGAAGAGGAATATCAAGACTATCTGCGCCTGAATCCGCCTATGACGATGAAGGGCGAATCAGTCAAGAGTTATGGGGAGATGGATATTGCGAACTATCTGAGCCAATACGGCATAGCCTATGAATATGAGCATAAGTATGAAATCGATACAAGAACAGCGGAGTACAGCCAGTATTATCCTGACTTCTATCTGCCCGAATATAAGCTATACATTGAGTATTTTGGAATTGATGAGCATGGAGAAGTGCCAGTTTACTTTGCAGCAAAGCAGGGAAAGACAGCTACACAGCAATACCAGGAGGGAATGCAATGGAAGCGTGAGTTGCACCAGAGCAATCATACGAAACTGTTGGAATGCTATGCATACGAGCGAAGCAATGGAACGCTGCATGACAATCTGCGTAAGCAACTTGAAGCAGAAGCAGTTGTATTCACGGAACAACCAGCAGCAGACCTGTGGAAAGAGATTGCACAAGGTAGCAAAGATACGCTGCTATCAGGCATCCGTGATCTATTCGCAACGATAATCAATCTGATCAAGAGCAATGGATATTCCTACGCTGAATTCAAGGAAATATATTCGAAACACCCTAAAGCAAAGCGCAATGCAATCATCATCACACTTATCGAACCAATCTATACCAGCTACTGTGATTATCTTCAGGTGCATGGTGAGATAGACTTCAATGACATGATCAATATGGCAACAAGCTCAATCACTCAGGGGAGATATAAAAGCCCTTACAAGTACGTCATCGTAGATGAATATCAAGATATCTCGAAAGCCAGATTCAGTCTTTTAAAGGCAATGCGCAGCTCGAACTATTACCGCTTATTCTGCGTTGGCGATGACTGGCAGAGCATCTATCGATTCGCAGGGAGCGACATCGGGTTTCTATTCGACTTTGAAACATATTGGGGCACATCAGAGGTCAGCAAGATTGAGACAACATACCGATTCACAAGAAGTCTGATCGATATCAGCGGTTCCTTCATCATGAAGAACCCATTACAGATTCGTAAATCAATACAGGGAACGAATTGCGATCCCAGATTTGCCCTTGGTGAGATCAATGGATACAGTGAGAAATATGCGATTCAGTTTATGGTAGAGAAGCTTGATGATCTGCCAAAGAACAGCAGTGTGTTCTTCATCGGAAGATACACCTTCGATAAGCAGCTCCTTGATGATTGCACCGCATTTAAATGTACCTATCAGAATACCAGAGAAGAGCTAGAAGTGGTGTATGCAAAGCGGCCAGATCTAAAGATGATATTCCTGACAGCACATAAATCAAAAGGCCTCCAGGCTGATTATGTATTCATCATCAATAACATGAATTCCAAGGTGGGCTTCCCAAGCAAGATACAGGATGATTCAATCCTAGAGTTACTTCTTGATAATCATGATAAGTACTTACATGCAGAAGAACGCAGACTGTTCTATGTTGCACTTACAAGAGCCAAGAATAAAGTATACCTGGTTACGGTACAAGGGAAGGAATCAGAATTCGTACTGGAATTAAGATACAGCTACGCAGAGGAGTTGAAAAAAGAACGATACACCTGCCCATTGTGTGGTGGTACACTTACTATAAAACACAGTCAATATGGGGAGTTTCTTGGTTGCTCCAACTATAAAGCAAGTGACTGCAGATACACGAAGCAAATCAATAGAAAAGTACAATAGCACAAACTAGGCAATAAGAAGCATGAATACAACTGGTATTAATAATCCAAAAGAGTATAAATATAAGCATGTGGTCTGAAATGTCAAGAAAGAAAGTAATTTGCAAATTGTTTAAATAATTGACACAATTAAATACATCCGGAGGTTTAGAATGGGCATAGATGAACTTGAGAAAATGATCGCAGAATTCTGCAAAGAACGGGACTGGGACCAGTTCCATAATCCGAAGGATCTGGCAATCGGACTATCAACAGAGTCGAATGAATTACTCGACCTATTCCGCTTCAAATCAGACGAGCAGATGCAGGAAATGATGCAGGATGCGAAAAGCAGAGAACGGATCTCGGAGGAAATGTCGGATGTGTTCTTCTTCCTGCTTAGGTTTGCGCAGATGAATCAGTTTGATCTGGCACAGGGGTTGATGGAGAAGATGAAGAAGAATGGGAAAAAATATCCGGTGGAGAAGGCTAAGGGGAAGAATTTAAAGTATACGGAGTTTGAGAGTTTTTAGCTCTTGGTTATTAACAAATCCAGAACTAAGTGTTTGGTGGATAAAATATTTATACTATATTTCAATTCTATTAAATGAATTATCCAACGGCTATCTACAAAAGGAAAATAACACAGACATAAAGGATTGGCGCTGGAATTATATTAGAGTATTATGACCTTATCGGTGCCTTCGCAGAAAGGAGAATTATAAAAATGAAATTAAAAATGGTCTTACTCATTTTATCGTTATTACTAATTTCAGTGTTCTTACTATTCTTTTTTTATTGGCAGCACACGGATAAAACGAATGAATATTTTATCGAGGATATGGAAATCATACCTGAAGAAGTTGAATCAATTAATGTTGAAACGAATGGTCTGAATCTGGGTCGTAATCAAAGTTTTACTGTACAAGATGAAACTAATATATTGATAGCACTCAATGCAATAAAAGAATGGAAAAAGGTTAAAATAGAAGGAA
>QKDK01000060.1 GCA_003252135.1 Clostridia bacterium | reverse complement strand
AATGATCGTCCCGTCCTGTATATTTCCAACTATTCTGTCGAAGGGATCCTTTTCCATGATCATCCCTGTCCCGCGAATGAAGCAGGCAATATCGGCCGGTGTCTGCTTGTATGGGTTCAAAGAGCTTTCAAACCCAAGAGAGGTCATCCTGACCTGCGGGATGCTTCCATCCTCCAGTATATTGATCTTCTCTGCACAGGCTCTGCGAGAAAATACCGTGCCATTGGTCATCCTGTGATAAAAAATGTACCATTGATCCCTGATTTTACAGATTGATCCGTGATCATTTCCGCCCGGATAATCCTCACCGTTATCTATAATAACACCGCGGTAGGTAAACGGGCCTCTTGGACTGTCTGCAGTAGCATAGGCAAGACAGCTTCCCCTTTTGGGCGAATAGATCATATAATAAGTGGAACCTATCTTTCTTGGTGAGCAGGCTTCAAAAAATGAACAGGGCTCTTCCATCGGAATTATATCCGCCATAAAGCTGCCTTCCACAACATCTGTCATCGTCTCTTTATCAAGCTCGCACATGAAAGAGCGAAGATATCCGCAATATACATAAACTCTGCCATCATCATCCACCAGAACACCGGGATCAACAAATATTCCGCGGTCAAAGCCCTCCGTATCATCCTGCATGGTATACCTGTACTGCGAGACAAGAGAAAACGGTCCTTCCGGCCTGTCACTGACACCAATACAGCCTTTTGCGTTCAGAATATATGCATATAGATAGTATTTGCCTTTGTTTTCCACCACATCCGGTGCATACAGGGGATTCGTTGTCCATTCGGTGCTTGATGGCCTGCCAGGCTCGGTTCTGGTGCGAAAGCTTTCACCGTGGCATTGCCAGTTATTTAAATCGTCTATGGGAGCCGACCATACCTTCAGTCGGTAATCGCAAAATTCTGTTTGCCCCGCATTATCATGCGAGCCATACAGATACACTCTGTCTCCAAATACCCTGGGTTCGCCATCCGGGATATACTCCCATAACGGCAGAATTGGATTTGCCATATTTTCTCCGTTCCTGCGCATGTTTTCTGCGCATATCAAGTTTGAACATACAGCCGCACGCGAGGTACAAGATTGTTTGTGAAAGAATTATCTGATTTTTCTTTTCCTCCAAACATTATGCAGCTTTTCGATATCTTTTCTGTTTCCATTATAATGGGAAATACACTTTTTTTCGCGAAGGAACAGGACAATCATTAGCATGAAACGGACATACTGCCTTAAAACAAAGTCATCTGTTCAAACCTGTTCTCCGGAAATGCATGCAGGTAAGAAAACAGCTTTTCTGCACCATAAACTATACTGTATTTATCGCAGGTCTGGCGGAATATGTTCATGAGACTGTTCTGATTTCTGCTTGTGATCTGGTAAGCATTACCATACTCATTAATATACTTTTCCTTCAGGCCCGGGAAATGCTTATCCAGTTCCTGATAATAATATTCTCTGTCTCCGTCACGCAATGTCATCCCGATACCAAACTCCAGTATACCGTAGACCCTTGCATCAATACAATACGACAGAATTCCCTCCAGATTCTCCTGCGTGTCATTGATAAAGGGAAGGATCGGTGACATCCAGACTACCGCCGGTATGCCATTGTCCCGCAGCACATTCAGGACCCTGCTTCTTTCCCATGTGGTGCAAACATTTGGTTCCAGTATCCTGCATAATGCTTCATCAAAGGTCGTCAGTGTTATCTGAACTACACATTTTGCCTTTTTATGTATGCTTACCAGGAGATCCAGGTCTCTCAGAATGAGGTCTGATTTTGTCTGGATAGCAAGACCAAAGCCATATTCATCGATCAGTTCAAGACATTTTCTCGTCAATAACAGCTTCTCTTCACAATGCATATAGGGATCGCACATGGCACCTGTCCCGATCATGCATTTTTTTCTTTTTTTCCGCAAAGCTTCCTCCAGAAGAATCGGAGCATTCTGTTTTACCTCGATGTCTTCAAACGGATGTTTGAACTGGTAGCACAGGCTTCTGCTGTCACAATATATACAGCCATGTGTACAGCCTCTGTACAGGTTCATCCCATTCTGTGCAGACAAAATCCCTTTTGCGTCAACAAAATGCATATGTTCTCCTCCCATTCAGTGTTCCTGTCATTCTCTGCATTCTTTATGCTGCCTCTGCTGCCTTGCTTCTGACTTTTATTCTATTATAAAAAAGCTGACATGACAATCAAATGTCGCGTCAGCTTTTCCATAGTATAAAGTTATGCCTTTATTACAAAGAAACCTAAAGAAGCCTACATCACGAGCAGGATTTCATTCTCATCCAGCAGATCTTCTGCCTTAATATAGCTTCCTGCCAGCAGACTGCCATTCAGGGTGCAGGTCTTTACGCCGCCTTCAGCACCATCCGGATTCTTTACGGTGATGTGCAGCTTTTTACCGCGGAAGCTCTTCTCCATTGTGAATTCCTTCCAGTCTGAAGGTATAGCCGGGGAGATCAGCAGCCCGTCAAGATCTGGGCGGAGTCCAAGAATACCTTCCACGCATCCTACCATGCAGGTCGATGCAGTACCGGTCAGCCAGTGACAGTGGGAACGTCCTTCAAACGGGCTTTCAACACTTTCAGTGAACTGTCCGTGCACATA
Organism: Clostridia bacterium; assembly: GCA_003252135.1. Taxonomy (GTDB): domain Bacteria; phylum Bacillota; class Clostridia; order Lachnospirales; family Lachnospiraceae; genus SZUA-448. The sequence goes on along the minus strand of QKDK01000060.1, from coordinate 22,367 downwards.
GGGTTCCAGCTTTCTGATTTCTGCATAATCGTTCTGTGATGCAGGAGAGCTCTCTGTAAAATATTCAAAAGCACGGTTTCCATGCCCTGACAGAGCTTCTGCCAGAATGATCCATCCCTGCGGCTGTGAGAATATGCCGCCGTTTTCCTTGGTCGAACCATTGAACAAAAGTGCAAGCGCGCCGTCAAAAGCATGATCCTTATAAGAAGGTGCCATCAGACGTACGCCGTATTTCGTATTCAGTTCCTTATGAACCGTTTCCAGAATGGTATCTGCCTGCTCTTTCTTTGCAACACCACTGATGACAGCCCATGACTGAGGATTCAGCCACATGCTTGCTTCAGGATCTTTCTTGGAGCCGATGACCTGACCGTCTTCCTTGTACCCGCGGATGAAACGGTCATCCTCATAGCATAATTTCTGCAGTGTATCATATAAAGCTGTCTGTGTCTGATCAAGATATTCAATATAAGCTTCATCTTTTTGCTCTGCTGCGAACTGCTTCAATATTGTCATGGCATAGTAGAGCTGCATGGCAACGAACACGGATTCACCTTTTTTACCAAGGCGCAGGCAGTCATTCCAGTCTGCATGCAGACCGGCCGGCATATCATGATCACCGAGACGCTCCATGGAGAACATGATCGCGCGTTTCAGATGTTCATATACGCTGCCCTCTCCCTTGTTGGAAAACGGTATGATCTCACCTAAGAAAGATTTCTCACCTGTTTCTGCCATATACTTATAAACTGTCGGGAAAAGCCAGAGAGCATCATCAGCACGGTATGCAGGGTGTCCTGTCTCTTTCACGTATTCAGGGTCATCCGGAGTTCCTTCGTGTCCCGGTTTATGATCGAACTTCACGAGCGGAAGTCCGCCGCCGTTATCTACCTGTGCTGACAGCATGAACCATATCTTCTCACGTGCCATTACCGGATCCAGGTGAATGATTCCCTGAATATCCTGCACAGTATCGCGATATCCGTATCCGTTTCTTTCACCGCAATAGATAAAGGATGCCGCTCTTGACCAGGTAAAGGTTATAAAGCACTGGTATGCATTCCAGGTGTTGATCATGCTGTTAAATGCTGCATCCGGTGTAGCGATCTGCAGATTTTCAAGCTTACTGTGCCAGAAATTCTTCAACTCGTTAATCTCTTTTTCTACCACAGACGGATCCTGATAGCTTTCTATAATTTCATCCGCATCTTCTCTGACCTTTTGTCCCAGCAGGAAGATAATCTCCTTGCTTTCTCCGGGAGCCAATGAAAGTACAGTATGAAGCGCACCACAGGAATTGCTGTTGTAGTTCAGTGTATTGTCACAGCTACCGGATTCAACAGCGACAGGATTGCCATAAGAGCGGTAAGATCCAAAGAAAGCTGCTTTATCTCCGTTGTAGGATGCAACCTTTCCGCCTGCCATACCAAAGAAACGCTCCTTTTTATTGGTAGCGCCGGGCCATTTACCAAAATTCTCATTGATCGCCTGAACGATCTTATTCTGTTCAAAATGAGTCCTTGTTATGAACTGTGTATACTGAAGGTTTACCATATCCTGATTATAATTGCTGTCACTCGAAAACTCTGCATAACCAAACACGGAGATCGTTCTTTGCGTTGCTCCTGTATTGCTCACTTTGACTTTCCAGACTTAATAGGTCTTGCCACGCGGTACATAGTACACTGCTTCCGAAGTTATCTGTGCCTATTCGGCTGTCAGTTTTGTGTAGGCCGTACCATGACGGCATTCATTCTTATATGTGTCAAAGCTTTTAGCAACAGGCTGCCAGGATGCTGACCAGTAATCCTTTGTTTCATCATCGCGCAGGTAAATATATCTTCCGGGCTTGTCATCACTGTTAAAACGATACCGTAAAATTCTGCCGTTGGCACCGCTCTTAACAAAGCTGTAACCGCCTGCATTGTTCGATATGATCGCACCGTACTCCGGTGATCCAAGGTAATTCGCCCAGGCTGCAGGTGTATCCTGTCTTGTTATGACATATTCTTTATCTTTCTCATCAAAAAAACCATAATTCATTGCTGTTCCCTCCTCATAGCTGTTCATTCGGCCAATGTCTGCATAGAAACTGTATTATATCAGATTACCATACTTATTATACGTAACAAAATCCTGTAAACAACATGGATAATCTGCAAGAAACACACGAATTTTTATTCTTTTTGTATCTGTCTCATTCATACACGAGGCACCAGAACAATTATCTTTTTCTTCGCTTATCTGTATGATCCTTTTCTCATACGAAGCCCCCTGTTTCAGCAAAAACAGAGGGCCTTCCTTTAATGAATATTGATGACCATAGCTTTTGGTCTTGACATAGATTCAATGGAATAGCGGATTCCCTGTGTTCCAAGTCCTGATGATTTTACGCCAAGGAACGGAAAATGGTCCGGTCCCCTTTCTGTCTTGTTATTGATCTGTACTGTTCCGACCTCCAGCGCTGCCGCGACCTGACAGGCATCGTTTATGTTCTGTGTAAATACAGCGCTCTGCAGACCATATTCGGAACGGTTGGCAATCTCTATTGCCTCTTCCTTTGTCTTTACTCTGATAATAGGAAGCACAGGTCCAAAGGGTTCTTCCCAGGCCAGCCGCATGTCGGTTGTCACATGATCAAATAAGGTCGGGTAGATCAGATTGCCTTCCCGCTTTCCTCCAAGCAAAAGACTGGCACCTTTTTCATTGGCATCCTCCATAAGCTCCATAACAAAGTCTGCTGCTTTTGTACTGATCAGCGGTACAATATCCACATCCTGGTGCAGAGGATTACCGACACGGAGCTTTTCGACCCGCTCTTTGATCTTTTCAACAAGTGTATCTGCCACCTCTTCCAAAACGAGAATTCTTTTTACTGCCGTACACCGTTGTCCTGAATAGGAATAGCCGCCGGCTACAATATTCGCTGCAGCCAGGTCAAGGTCTGCATCCGCAAGCACAATCGCAGCATCTTTTCCGCCAAGTTCAAGGAGCAACGGAACCATACTGGTTATTCTTGATATTCTGGTCCCGACATCGGTGCTTCCCGTAAAGTTAATAAAATTCACCTCTTTATGAGTCGTTACATAGTCCCCTATTTCACTTCCCTTTCCTGTAACTGTATTCAGCACTCCGGCCGGCACACCGGCTTCTTCGAAGACTTTTGCCAGTGAAAGTCCGCAGATGCTGCCCTGAGATGCCGGTTTTAACACCATGGTATTTCCCGCCATCAGACCGGGCGCAAGCTTCGAAGCGGCAAGGTTGATCGGGTAGTTGAACGGTGAAATGGCAACCACCACACCCAGTGGTTCTCTACGTACAATTGATATCTTGTTGCGCTTTACACCAGGAAAGGAATCTCCGGGGATGCTTTCCCCTGACAGATTTTTTGCAGTGTCTGCCGTGAATCTGATAAAGTCTGCCGTTCTCTCGACTTCAGCCTTTGAGCTCTTTCTGTCCTTACCTATCTCGACCACCAGGAGCTGTGTCAGTTCGTCTATCCTGTCCATTAAAATATCAGCTGCCCTGTACATGATTTCAGCACGCTCTTCAATCGTTGTTTCTCTCCACTTATAGAATGCTTTTCTGGCTGCAAGAAAAACCTGATCTACGTCTTCCTTTGTCATTGCAGGTACATGACCGAGCACAGAATCATCAAGCGGTGAATATATTGTCATAACAGATTTGCTTTCGAGCCACTTTCCGTCAACCAGATTCCTGTATAAAGCTCCTTCATTCCATTTATTTTTCATCATTTTCCTCCTGCCGTTTCAAAATACTGTTATCTGGTATCATATCTTTTTTTGTATTTTACGCTTTTCTCTAACAGATGACAATCAGTCATATTGCCTGTACATAAGGACTTCTCTGCCTAGTATAAAGAAAAGTTCCCTCGTTGCAGGGAACTTTTCATAAAGTCAGCAATATCACTGCCTGTCATTATACCTTACCTATTCGATTCTGTTCTATACGTTCTTACCCATCTGGAATGCTGTTACGCCATGTGTTGAAGTCTCTGCTTCGCCCTTCTCCCACACGCCGTCCACCAGCAGAACATCTACTTCTGTCGTGTTTTCAAAGCACTCCGTATAGCCTCGCAGCTCAGTCACAGTTGTCTGCATAACATCTGTTCCGCTCTCTGCGGCTGTAATGATATAGTAAACTTCCTTATCTTTCACCAATGTATAGAATGAACAGGTTCTGTCAATAAAAGTTTTTAACTGCGCTGACATGGAATAAAAATAGACCGGGGTCGCAAATACCAGAACATCTGCAGCAATCATTTTTTCACCTAATTCCTGCATGTCATCTTTCTGCGTACATTTCCCTTTATTCTTAAAACAATAACCGCAGCCGGTACAATACTGGATTTTCTTATCGCGCAGCTTGATCAGTTCTACATCATGTTCGCTCTCCCTTGCGCCGGCGGCAAACATCTTACATAAATATTCTGAATTACCATTGGCACGAGGTGAAGAAGACAGAATTAATACTTTTTTCATAAGCATCCTCCTTTTCGTCAGCAGCATCGTTGTTTAGTGGTCTGGTTTCTATTTAGATTTTATACTCTGCAAGCTCTTTGCTGAAATCCTTGGTAATGTCTTTGAATATGGTAACTTTTTCGCCAAGCTCTGTAATCTGACTGGTGAAGCTGGTCACGTTCGCACTTACCTCCTGTGCTGATGCAGAATTTTCTTCGGCTATGGCAGCAAGGGATTCCATGTTTCCAAATACCTTTGATATATTTTCAGTTTCCTGATTCAGCTGCTTTGAGGTCTCCACCATCTTGTCTGCGACCATCTGCATGGAGCCTTTCGCTGCTTCTGACGCATCCACAGCACTTCCAAGCTTTCCGTTCTCCTGTTCAAGAATATCGTACTGGGTATCAACATCGCTTACCATGGAATTGATCTCCTGTACAAAAATACTGAGCTGCTCATTAATCCTCATAACAGCTGATTTTGTTTCTTCTGACAAAGTTCTGACTTCCTCAGCAACAACTGCAAAACCTCTGCCTGCCTCACCGGCGCGGGCCGCTTCAATAGATGCATTCAATGCTAATAAATTGGTCTGCTGCGAAATTGATGATACGATCGATACAATGTCCGTAATTCCTTCAGCACTCAGCATCAGATGCTGACCGCTCATCTTAACGGATTCGAAATTCTGCAGCACTTTTGTTATCTCGCCTGCTGTCTTTTCGACCTCTGCAAAACTGCTGTCGATCTTACCAACTGCTGCTTCCAGTTCTGTCTTATTGCTGTTCTCATCTTTTGCTATATTTCTGACTTTTGTTATATTATCTGACAAAAGATTAATGGAGTTCTCTGTCTCGACTGCCTGACTGGATGCTGCGATTGCAAGCTGTTCGACAACATCACTGATCTCATCAGCAGTTACATTCATATTCATGGAAATAGTTTCAAGAGATGTGCTGAATGTCGTCATCTCATCAATTACAGAGTTAAATCCCTGAAAATCGACCTTTACCGACTCTTTGTATATGTTCATTTCATCAAACAGTTCTGCATATCTGTCTTTTGTTGATGCCCTGTAGCTGTGTGTATAATTCTTCTTTTTGATATCCTCGATGGATTCCTGCATAACCTTTAACGGCATATTCAGCAGGAAAGAGCCAAGAAGTGATACAATACCTGCTGCCAGGGAGCCTGCTATGATCATAGGCCAGGTCATGGATGAAAGCACAGATACAGACAGAATGAATAAAATCAGCAGTGTACCGATGGCTGTCAGAAGACCGTTCTTCACCGGAACGCTGGGAATCAGACCGCCAAGTGACAGGATCCGGTTTACGTAATACTTTTTAATAACGACCAGCGGATATCCAAAGGTCAGTTCCATGACCATCTCACCGTTACTGCGACTGATCTCTTTGATCTCTATGTCTTCCTTGAAAAACAGTTTTACTCCATCCAGAAGACCCAGAAGATAGTCGAACATGTTTCTTTTTGATCGATAGGTAAATCTTACTCTGTTCCCGCCCAGTTCTTCCATATCCAGAATCGGCGGTTTTGCTCCGCTGAATCTCTTCATGACAATAACATGAAGGTCATTCATTGATTTCAGGAACTGGTATGCGTTCTCTCTTCGAAAGAATCCCGGATAATCACTCCTGAAAGTCAGAATATTGTCTTTTCCTATAGCTCTCCAGAGATTTTCAACGGTTATATTCAATTTTTGGGCTAATGTCTTAAATAATGTAAAGACCTTCTCATCCGATACATCATCTAACGGAGAATAGGTCACATCAGCCGGCATACCGCAAGCAATCAATGATTCACTTACTGTTTTTTCACCATATAATTTCCTTGTTGTTTTGATCCAAGTTGATACAACGGTACCTTTCATATTTCACCTCAGTTCATATTTTATTGTCAGATTAATCATACTACGAAATTAGTAAGAGCGCAATTGATTCTTCAATCAAAGGCAGTTAATTGTGTATTTAATTTGCTTGCTTTCTTACCCGTTTCATTGTATATTGAATCTTGCGCTCATTTAAACTGACCTGGAAAATGAACAAAAAAACGGGTTTTCATACTATCGGAGAAACCATGAAACTTTTCGGAACAAAACAATTTTATAAACATGTAATGGCAGTAGCCGCCCCCATCATGATACAGAACGGTATCACCAATTCTGTCAGCCTGCTCGACAATATCATGGTCGGCAGGATCGGTACAGAACAGATGGCAGGAGTAGCTATCGTCAACCAATTGCTCTTTGTATTCAACCTTACGATCTTTGGTGCTATTTCCGGTGCCGGGATTTACGGAGCCCAGTTCTTTGGAAAAGGTGATTATAAAGGGATGCGCGATACCTTTCGGTTCAAAATACTTACATCTCTTCTGATCGTTCTGATCGGAGGTCTTGTCTTTTACTTCGGAGGCGACAGACTGATCCAGCTGTATCTTAATGAAAGCAGTGCTAAGGGCAGTATTGAAGATACCTTCCTTTATGCAAAGCAGTATCTTTTGATCATGCTTGTCTCCCTGCTGCCATTTGCGCTCTCTCAAGCCTATGCCAGTACACTTCGCGAGATGAGCCGCACGGTTGTTCCGATGACTGCCGGCCTTGCTGCTGTCTTCACCAACCTGATTCTGAATTACATTCTTATATTTGGAAAGCTCGGACTTCCTGCCCTTGGTGTTCAAGGTGCTGCCATAGCGACCATTATTTCAAAAATTCTGGAATGCAGCATAATTATACTCTGGACCCATATAAAGAGCAGAGAGCATCCTTTCATACATCATGCATACAGAAGCTTTCGCATGCCAGGAAAGCTCGCGAAGCAGATCATGATAAATGGTACGCCGCTTCTCGTGAATGAAGCTCTCTGGGCAGGCGGCATGGCTATCATGGTACAATGCTACTCCACGCGCGGGCTGGATGTGATCGCAGGTTATAATATCTCTTCAACGATCGTTAACCTGTTCAATATCGTGTTCATAACCATGGGAACAGCCATAGCGATCCTGATCGGTCCCATGCTTGGCGCAGGAAACATGAAAGAGGCAAAACAGGCGGATGCGCAGCTGATTACCTTTTCTGTGCTCGTCAGCGTTGCAGTCGGCGCATGTCTCGCCGCATCATCACCTTTTATTCCGTTGCTTTACAAGGTCGAACCAGAGACAAGGCATCTTGCTACTGCCTTTATCCTGGTATCCTCCTGTTTCATGCCGTTCAATGCTTTTACCCACGCAGCTTACTTTACACTCAGATCCGGCGGAAAGACCATCATTACCTTTTTCTTTGACTGCGTCTTTGTATGGACTGTCTGTCTGCCGCTGGCCTACTGCCTGTCCAGATTCACTGCTCTAAGCATTGTACCGCTCTATATTCTCTGCCAGCTTCCAGAATTCATCAAATGCACAGTCGGTTTCATCCTGATCAAAAAAGGAGTCTGGCTGAATAATATTGTTAAGGATATCAGTCCATAAAAGGTAAGGCACCTGTTCAGTATTGAACGGATGCCTTTTTTTGTATTTACCGGATACATCGCGCTATCCGGAATGATTCTTTTATTTCTTCTCAAGCTCTGTCAGCAGCTTCATGGCATGCTGCAGCAGATCGCTGCTTTGCTGGTCAAATACACCCGCAACAAGTGTTTCGCAGCGGTTCATCGGAATCAGAATCCGCTTTGCCTCGCTCTGTCCGATTGCCGCTGACATCTTTGGTGTTATTTCACCGAACAAAGAATCGGCAATGACAATTCCTATCGGACCGATAATTACATCTGCTTTCCTGCATCCGACAATGACTGCATTCTCTCCTGTCGCAGCGTGATCAGCCCCTGCTTTCAGCATAGCGCTAGTAGCCTGACTGTTCGTCCCAACAGCGGTCAGCACCGCATCTGGACATGCTGTCCTGCACAATGAGACTATCTGCTTTCCCAGACCTCCGCCCTGACCGTCAATAATCAGTATATTCATCTTATCCCTCATTTCTGCGCTGATCTTTGCGCATTTCAAGCTTGCACGAGTTGTGACGCACAAGGCACAAACTTGTTTGATGTCTGCTGTGATATTCAACATATTCATTATACTTCATGCCTTCGTATAGAAGTCAAGCTTTTCCTGCTGTTTATTTTTCATATGCTGTTTTGAAGATGTTATTCCATTGACAAACTAACAGTGTTAGTTTATAATCACTTCCTGCACTATTATGATTGATTATTCCTTGTGTAAATTCCATCAGGAGAAGATAATGGCAAAAAGAGGACTGAGTAAAGAAGTGATCATTCTGGAAGCAAAGGATGAAATCAGAGAAACCGGATACGAGAATTTTTCTCTTCGTGGTCTTGCGAGAAGGCTCGGAATAAAAACAGCATCTTTGTACAATCATATCGATAATTACAATGAGCTCCGGGAAGGCATCATTATTCTGGTCCTCCAGGAAATGACCCGGAAAATTCGTGAAGAGATCGACAAAACGAATGGTAAAGATGCTCTTTTAAAATTTGCAGTTTCTTACCGCAGCTATGCGAAACAGTTTCCGAACCTTTATCAGATGATTATGATGATTCCAAATCTGCATAGCGATAAGCTCAATGACTGCAGCTTTGCCATGATGAATGAGCTTTATACAGTCCTGAAAGAATACTATCCCGTTCTCGAAGACCGTGTACATTTTGCACGTATGTTCAGAAGCGGCATTCACGGATTCATCAATCTGGAACAGGCCGGCTATTTCTCGCTTCCACAGGCCAATGTAGATGACAGCTTCCGCTATCTTACTTATACGCTTGCCGACTGCCTGACAGTACCAGACCATTTGAAGCAATGAACGGCACAGGAACACGATATCTCAAACATAGAACATTCAACACATGATAAGTTTAAGAACCATAAAATGTAATCGCACCCGGAGGTCCCTATGAAACAGAAAATGCAAACAGAAAAATTTAAGCTCATGACTGAAACACCGATTCCAAAGCTGGTCATAATGATGGCGGTCCCATCTGTGGTCAGCATGCTGATCAGCGCTCTATATAATATGGTAGATACTTTTTTTGTCGGTAAGATCAGTACACAGGCAACTGGCGCAATCGGTATTGTATTTCCCTATATGGCACTGATACAGGCCATTGCGTTCTTCTTTGGTCATGGTTCCGGTAATTATATATCAAGAGAACTTGGCAAACAGAATCAGAAAAGTGCCGAGAAAATGGCCACCTCTGCCTTTACATTAACACTGATGATCGGCTGTGCCATTACTGTTGCAGGATATTTTCTCATGGATCCCATCCTGCGTCTGCTCGGCTCAACGGATACCATGCTGCAGGATGCCAGAAACTACTTTCGATATATCCTGCTATCGACTCCGTTTCTTATGACTTCTCTGGTTCTTAATAATCAGATGCGTTTTCAGGGAAATGCAAACAAGTCGATGTTTGGTATTGCTGCCGGTGCTATCCTGAACATTGTTCTCGATCCCATTTTTATTTTCGTATTTCATCTGGGTGTGAGCGGAGCAGCCATAGCCACAGCAATTTCGCAGTTTACAAGCTTTGTTCTGTTATATATTCTGAACAGCCAGAGTGACGGAATACATATAAAATTCAGCACCTTCAGCGCAAGGCTTTTTGTATGGCGCGAAGTAACTGCAGGGGGACTCCCTTCTCTGGGACGTCAGGGACTTGCCAGTGTGGCTGTGATCTGTCTGAATAATGCCGTTAAACCTTATGGAGATTCAGCTATCGCTGCTTTTTCTGTTGTCAGCCGGATCGCCATGATCTCAATTGCCGCCCTGATTGGATTTGGACAGGGGTTTCAGCCAGTCTGCGGTTTTAACTACGGAGCCAGAAGATTTGACCGTGTGCGTCAGGCTTTCTGGTTCACAGCAAAAGTTGCCTCTGCTGTAACTCTGATTCTGGGCATTCTCGGCTTTATCTTTGCACAGCCGCTGGTAACTGCCTTTCGTGACAGTGATCCCGACCTGATTCGTATTGGTATGACAGCACTGCGTTTTCAAGCCGTTGTCTTTCCATTGAACGGCTGGATCATTGTAGTGAATATGTATCTGCAGACCATACGTAAGACAATTCCCGCTACCATCATGGGAACTGCAAGGCAGGGCATCGTGTTCATACCTGTTCTTTTCATTACCTTGAATTTTGGACTGCATGGCATTCAGATGACACAGATGATTTCTGATATTATAACATTTATAATTTCCATACCTTTAGTCATCCCACAGCTTCGACTTATGAAAGCAGAAGAAAAAAGCACACAGATACCCGGAGAGCTTGCTTCCTGACAGATACCTGTATGCAACTATTTTCTTTACCAAAACACTTAGGCTACATTGTGTCATATGGCCCTTCTTTTGCAGAAGCCGGGTCATATGACTATTTATTTTCTTTCAGCAGTTCAATTACTTCACTTTTCTTTAGGACCTTGCCATATGCTACTACCTTATCCCCAAGGACAAGTGCAGGTGTTGACATGACTCCATACTCAGCAATTCTGGTAAAATCCCTGACATGTTCGATTGCAGTATCCATCCCAAGCTCTTTTAATGCCTCCTTTGTTGCTTCCTCAAGCTGATTGCATTTTGCGCAGCCGCCGCCAAGCACTTTCACATAAGCAGAAACCTCTGCTTCTTCATTTTTGTCCTCTTTCTTCTTTGAACTAAACAAAGCCATCTTTTTATCCTCCTGTTTTTGTATGATTAAATCAGCACGAACTGTATCAGATTGAAAAAGTAACCTACCAGTATGATTCCTACGGTGCAGATCAGTATAAATATGAAAAGCAGCTTTGGTTTGATCGCTTTTCGCAGCATGATCATAGATGGAAGGCTTAACGTAGTAACAGCCATCATGAATGCCAGAACCGTACCAAGCTGTGCACCCTTAGAAAGAAGTGCCTCGGCAACCGGTATCGTTCCGAAAATATCCGCATACATAGGTACTCCAAGCACGGTTGCTATCACCACACCGAACGGGTTCCTGCTTCCCAGAACCGAAATGATCCAGTCCTGTGGAATCCAGTTGTGAATAACAGCCCCAAGACCTACCCCGATCATAATATAAGGAAACACTTTTTTAAAGGTGGCAAGGACCTGGTCTTTTGCCAGGAGCGCCCTGTCGATTCTGGTTATCGTGGGCGAATCAATATCAAAATGCTTTGCAGTTTTTATAAATTCCTCTATTTCATTCTCAACCGGAAGCACTTCAATGATCCTGCCTCCGATGACTGCTATGACAAGACCGACCAGTACATATACGACGGCGACCTTGGGACCGAAAATGCTCATCAGCAGGACAAGGGAACCGAGGTCTACCATAGGTGATGAGATCAGAAAAGAAAACGTGACACCAAGAGGAAGACCTGCGCTTGTAAATCCTATAAAAAGCGGTATGGAGGAACAGGAGCAAAAAGGAGTTACTGTTCCAAGAAGAGCAGCCATAATATTAGCAGAGATACCATGAAATCTGCTCATGATTTTTTTACTTCGTTCCGGAGGAAAATAGCTTTGTATGTAAGATACAATGAAGATCAGCACGCATAGAAGAATTGTGATCTTGATCACATCATACAAAAAGAACTGTATGCTGCCGCCTACCCGCCCTGTAATGTCAAGTCCAACAGCAGTAAGCAGGTCACCAAGCAGTGTATTGAGCCACTTCATGGCCAGTATCTGATTTTGAATAAAAGCTCCAATTTCCTTTAAAAATTCCATAGCAATTCTCCGTTCGTTTATAAATCGATTTTTATCGATGTTTTTCTCTGTAAAAAAGAATGCGCAGATACACATTCTTCTCTTCACAGATTATATAATTCATTATATGATCTGCTGTTCATATTATATCTTTCCAATTATCTTCTGTTGATTGCACAGATGATACTGTCATTCTCCTGATTCTTTTCAAGACGTGTGATCTTTTCCAGCAGCAGTCCGGCATAAGCGCAGCCTTCCTCGTTGATGGAGTAGTGCGTCCATTTACCTTCTTTACGTGCTGTTACGACTCCGGCATCACATAGTATCTTCATATGATGTGATAACGTGGACTGGCTTATCTCCAGTCCTGCCAGAATTACACAGGCGCACTTTTCACCAGATTGCAGCAGCTCCATGATCATGAGCCTGTTTTCATCGCTAAATGCTTTAAATACCTCTGCGTTTTTTATATGGGACAACATATGTGCACCTGCCTTTCAGATTCAAATTCTTCGATATATAAATATATACCGCACAAATCGATAATTGTCAATACACTTTCATTTATTTCATAAGTATATGAGCAAATTAAAACTCACGCTCATGTTCTTTGAAAAAGTCATAATATGTTCGAACCTGCTCCAGCTCTGTCCAGCGTTCAACTGTTACCGGATCCGAATCAAGATTATAGATTCTTGCCCCCTTCATCGAAAGCAGAAACGGAGAGTGTGTCGATATGATAAACTGACAGCCAAAAAATCTTGCTGATTCTTCCAGGAATCTGACCAGTTCAATCTGTCGTTTGACAGAAAGACTGTTCTCCGGCTCGTCCAGCAGATAAAGTCCATTCTCGCCTATCTTCTGTGTAAAATATATAAATGCGCTTTCTCCGTTCGAATATTCCCGTACATTATCCATCAGTTCACTTCTGACGAACTTTGACTGTGTTTTTCTTCTGGATGAATTCACTCTTTTCAGCTGGTCGTAGTCCTCGATTGATTTGAGCTGGAAATGCGAATATTTGACTTCAAGATACTCATCGAACAGATTCTCCCTCTTCTTATCAATACCTTCATTCAGATTCCTGATATTCAGCATATAATCAAAGACATCATCGCTGGTTATAACACGGCTGTCTGCGGGAATATCCATATCCGTATGTATCTCGCAAAGATCTACATAGTCGTGAAAAAAATTGGATCTGTTGTATACGGAATCCCGTCTGACTTTAATTTTCTCTGCAATGACATTCAGAGCCGTTGTCTTCCCACAGCCATTGCTGCCATAAAGAATAGTAACCGGCTCAAAATCCAGCCGGTTCAGATCATGCTTGGATAAAATTTTGAACGGATAATAAGAATCATAGCAGGTTCGCTTAATTCCAAGTATAAAATCAAATTCCCTGTCTGCATTCGGGAATATGATCGACTTCAAATATACCATAACATCCTCCGCAATTCATTAGTGACATCGCTCGAAAAATCGAACTGATGTTTCCTCTTTCATTATTTCAATTTTCATCACATATGTCAAGATGATTCTTTCACTCTTTAACAACATGATGCCGCTTTTTTGAATCACAAATAATGAGTAAAGAACAAGAGGTTCGAGCCCTCTGCGAGAATATCGCCGTTCTATGCGAGAATATCGCCGTTCCTTCAGGTTTGAAATTTTATTTCTTTTACACATGTAAACCTGCAGCGGTTGCAAACTAACCATAAATATAGTAATCTGTAAGCATAAATCATATTTATCAAGGAGATCCTACAGAATGACTGATCAATACTATATGCCGGCCGAATGGGCAGAACATGACAGAACTGTTCTTGAGTGGCCGGTACAGGCTTCCATGGTTCACCCGGAAAACTACGAAGCAGTCTGCCGCAACTATGCTGCTATTGCTGATGCTATTTCCGAGTTCGAGACAGTGACCATGATCGTAAATGATAACAGTGAACCATATGCACGGCAGTTATGCAGCAAAAAAACAGATATGGTCACAATTCCTCATAATGATGCCTGGTGCCGGGATAACGGTCCGACAATTGTTTTTGATTCCGGCAAAAAAAGATATGGAATAAACTGGCAGTTCAATGCATGGGGCGGTAAATATCCGAATTATGATCTGGATAACCGGGTGGCATCTACTATTCTATCTTATCTGCTGCTTCCAGTGATCGATTCTTCTTTTGTTCTTGAAGGCGGCTCTATTCATGTGGACGGAGAGGGCACTCTGTTAACAACGAAAGAATGCCTGCTTCATCCAAGCAGAAATCCAGAAAAAACAGCAGCCGATATCGAAGCTGAACTAAAAGACAGACTTGGCATATCAAAAATCATATGGCTGAACAAAGGATTGGCTGGTGATGAGACCGATGGTCATATCGATAATGCAGCCTGTTTTATACGTCCCGGTACAGTCATGATACAGATGTGTTATGACGAAGCAGATCAAAACTATGCTATCACACATGAGAACCTGCAGATCCTGCAGAATACAACAGATGCTAAAGGCAGAAAGCTTACCATCCTTGAAGTTGAGCAGCCCCCTGCAAGATTTTATGAAGGAGAACGCCTTACCTTAAGCTATATGAATTTTTACATAGCAAATCATGCTATTATTGTTCCGGTTTTTGGCGGGGCTGCGTCGGATGCTGACAAAGCAGCTGCAAAGCTTCTTGCTTCTGCTTTTCCGGAGCGCAAGGTGATACTGATCGATACTTCCTGGCTGATCACAGAGGGCGGTAACATTCACTGTATCACACAACAGATTCCAAAAGAAACCTAAAGAATGGAGATCCCTATGAGACAGGTCACCGTTGCTGCCATTCAGATGAGCTGTTCGGCAGATATAGAAGAAAACATCAGTAAAGCTGATAAAATGGTCAGAAAAGCAGCTGCAAAAGGTGCAGAAATCATATTGCTGCAGGAGCTTTTTGAAACATTGTACTTCTGCCAGAAAGAAAAGCCTGAATTCTACTCCTATGCTTTGGAAACGCATCAGAACAAAGCTGTTGAACATTTTCAGCTGCTGGCTGCAGAATTGAAGATCGTACTGCCCATAAGCTTTTACGAAAAAAAGAACAATGCGAAATTCAACTCTGTCGCAATTATTGATGCAGATGGTTCTTTACTTGGCATATACAGAAAAAGTCATATCCCCGACGGCCCGGGCTATGAAGAAAAATATTATTTCACACCGGGAGATACTGGTTTTAAAGTCTGGAAGACCGCATACGGAACGATAGGTGTCGGTATCTGCTGGGATCAGTGGTTTCCGGAAGCCGCCAGATGCATGGCACTGCTGGGTGCCGAACTGCTTTTTTATCCGACCGCCATCGGTTCCGAACCGGAAGCTCCGGAAATTGATTCCAAAGACCACTGGCAGCGATGCATGACTGGTCATGCCGCATCAAATCTGATTCCAGTCATTGCCGCCAACAGGGTCGGATTGGAGCAGATCGATGATTCTGAAATAACCTTTTACGGCTCTTCTTTTATAACCGACGGAACCGGTGCAAAGCTTGCAGAAGCAGACAGGACCAGTGAGTCAGTTCTGATTCAGACATTCGATCTTGATCTGCTTGCGTCTTTGAGAGCCGAGTGGGGGCTCTTTAGGGACAGACGACCGGAATTATATCACCCGATCCTCACTCATGATGGTTACGGCAACTCTTGAAAAATAAAAATTGCGTGAAACTGATTCCAGGTATTATCCCAAAAACAGTCTCACGCATTTTTTTCATTTAACTGATTCGTCAAACAGGTCTTTTCACTGCCGGTTATGAAATACTGTTCTCCTGCTGATCAACGATGAACCGGGAGGTTATCTCCATCAGTTCTCTTGCATCGTGGTCAAGCTTTTCAGACAGCATGCCCAGTTCTTTTACTTCTTCCAGCTGACGGTTCGTGATCTCTGTAATCTCAAGTGAACTGCTCTTGGTCTGCTGTGACACTGCAGAGATATGTTCCATGGAATATAAAGCTTCTGCTTTAGCTTTCTGGATCATTGAAATCTGCTCCAGAATCGCATTCATGGTCGCAACGAACTGACCTACATGCTTGCTCATTGTTTCAAAGGATGTCTCGGTAGCTTTTACAGAAGCGCCCTGTTCTGTTACGATCTTTTCAACTTCATCAACGACATCTGCTGTATTTCCCGTCTGCTGCTGAATATCATATATCAGTTTTGAGATCTCACTGACGGCACCGGCACTCTGATCTGCCAATTTTCTGATTTCATCAGCTATAACAGAAAATCCTTTTCCGTATATTCCGGCACGTGCAGCTTCAATGGAAGCATTCAGAGATAAAAGGTTGGTTTCTTCTGCTATGTCATTAATGGTCGCGGAAATACTACTGATCTTTGCTGATTTATCTTCCAGTACGCGGATGCTCTGTTTCATCTTGGATGTTACCTGTGAGGTCGCTTTTGCCTTTTCGTCAAGTACATGGATCGCAGACATACCATTGTCTATGCTTTGCATCGTATCCTTGGCAATACTGCTGACATTGGTTGCTTCTCCATTGATAAAATCGACCTTGCCTGATAAAGCATCCATGCTGCCAAGACAGGAAGCCGCATCATCCGCCTGCTCTCCGATACCCAGCTGAATTTCATCTACTGCAAGTTTTATTGTTTCAGAAGACTGCATGAATTCATTTGATGCGCTTTTTACATTCTGTGCCGAATCGACCACAAGATCCATATGCGATTTGACCTGTAAGATCAGATTGCGCATGTTCTCTATCATGTGGTTGGTACCGTTCAAAAGCGCCGAGAATTCGTCATTCCTCTTTTTGTTCATACGTGTTGTCAGATTACCTTCTGATACCTGATACAGCTTTTTATTCATATAGCGAATGATCGTCTGAAGATCAACGGTCATAACACTTCCGATCACTGCAACAACTACAATGGAAATCAGGATGGATATAATGGTAATGATTTTTATTCCCTGTACTTTGGAGAGCATATTTTCCTCCGGAATAACAGCACAGACCATGGTACGGCTTTCTTCCATGATGGCATATACAAATAACTGCGGTTCTCCGTTGAATTCAACATCCATCGTCCCGCTCATGATACCGTCTTCAGCCATTGACTGCTCTTTTGCATCCTGATAGAATGATGTATCAGTTAAAGATATGGTATCATCGACTTCTTCTCCCGAAGAAATGATAATCTGTTTGCCATCGTCAGTCAGAAATCCAATCAGGCTGTTCTCACCAAAATCCAGCTGACTCAGCATGCTGATAATACGTTCTTTGCTCACATCAATGATAATGCAGCCATTCCCGGTCTGAAAACCTCTGCAGTAACGGATGGCAACATCATCGTTATCTGTAATGGTATCAAACAGTTCACTATTGCCGAACCAAAAGCTTGCTTTTGTATTGGCTGCCAGCGTTGCTCCCTCCGGTGAATCAAGGAAACTCTGATAAACACTTTCATAATCATCATCGCTGATTACGGAAGTACTGATCATATTTTTATTTACAGAGATAAAATGTATGGAAGAAATGAATTCATCAGATATCTGCTTTGCAAGTATTGTCTTGTTGATCGTCTTCATGACGCTGGCTTCCTGCACTATCTCATTCTTATAATAGTTGCTGAAATACTTTTGGAAGGAGTCGTCAACAATATACTGAAATGCAGTTGACTGTACAGAGTTAAGACCGAAAGAGCTATAATCTTCCGTCATTAACAACGATTGATATCCGTTATCCTTAAAGCTTTTAATAATACCGCTGGATGCTTTCTGATAGGATAAGATTCCTATACAGATCATAGCGATTATCGGAATGGCAAATGCAACCAGGAACCGAAACCCAATGCTGTAATAAAAATGCTTGCTCAGACGTTCTGTGGGACCTTTGTCCATGTCCTTTTCCATATTCAGTTTATTCAGTTTTTTTAATTTCGGAACTTTTGTTAACTTCCTTTCTTCTTTCACTTTTTGGCTCTTACCTGCCTTGGCCCTTTTTTCCTTACCTTTCATTTTTTGTTTCTCACTTTCCCCTCACTATACCGAAATTATACGATTCTTAGGCAGTTTTTTCAATTGAATTATGTATTAATTATAACTTTTAGTAATTTTTACTATAAAACCAGCCCGTTTTCCCTGAAAAAGCAGGGTCAAACGAGCTGGTTTTGTAGTATTTCCCAAGGTCATAATTTCACTAATCATGTATAACTCTGCTTACATTATTGTTTTTTCCGATGAGACAAAGGTTCTGGAATGCTCTTCGATAATTTCCAGCTGTCTTAGCAGACTGCTTCGCTCGGCTGCTGTAATATCCTTTAGCACATATGATACCAAGGCCGTGTTCATTTTATTGATTTCCTCAAAGACTTGCTTCCCCTGCCCGGTCAAAAACAAGGCCTTGGAACGCCTGTCACTCTCTGGGTGTTCCACTCGGACATACCCCTTACTGACCAGAATTTTTACAGATCGTGCGATTGCGGCTTTATCGATCGCCAGAAGTGAGGATATCTCCTCCTGGGTCGCTCCCTCTCTGTCACCGATATTAACAAGAAAAATACTGTCTGAGTAGGATATGTCAAGCGCAGTTATTTTTTTTGTCATATAACCCAGAAAAAGTCTATTCAAAATCCCAAATTCTCTGATTATCTTTATGTCATCCATACAGCATAAAGCCACTTCTGGCTCACCCTTCATCAGATTTTCTGTTGTACATTCTCATTTTCTATAGATATCATATCAGTTCAGCAAAAAATCTTCAACATATCCTGCAAATTCTTCAGGGTGTTCCAGGTTGATCACATGGGAGGAATCCACTCTGATATAAGTGCAGTCTTTTAAAAGTGAAACAACTTTATCTGCCTGTTCCTGCGACATGGCACCATTCAGGGTACCATCCTCCATATATTCAAAGTTGGCATGAAGCAGCAGGACAGGACATTCGATCCTTGACAGCGCATCTGCGTGGTCAAAGCCCTCATTCCATGTACCTTCATAAAAGGCTGCACCAAATCCCGGATCATAGTAATTCAGTCCACGGATAACTTCCTGTACTGATGCCGGAAGAAATGCGATCTCGACCGGCTCACCAGGATTTGCCTTTCTGAAGCTTGTCACCATAATTTCCAGAAACGGCTGTGTCAGCGCATTCGTATAAGTTTTAAAGAACTGTGTACTTCCTTTGATCCAATACATAAGAAAATCATTCTGGTACCCTTCTTCCAGTGCGGAATGACTCGTTGTAAACGACTTGTAGGCTATGGTCTGTTCGATGGCAGGATACTCCGATGAAAACAAAGGCGGATCCTCCAGAACGATTGCTTTTACCAGCTCTGGCCGGTTTGCAGCCAGCCATGCAGTTAACAGTCCTCCCGAAGAGTTTCCTGTTATAAATACAGGTTCCTGAATGACCGTCTCTATAAATGCGGCAAGATCTGAACCGATCTGATTAGCACAAAAAGTATAATCATTTGGTACGACAGTCTCGCCATGTCCGGGATAATCTATTGCATAGACATGAAAACTCTTAGACAGCCTTGGCAGAACCTTGCTGTAAGTATACCAGTCCAGCAGCTGTGCGTGAAGCAGCACAAGCACAGGTCCGTTATCCGGCCCTTCCGCGTAATGAAAGGTAATATCCCCGACCTGTGTCATCTTTTCAGTGATCCCTGCTTGATCCAGCTCTTCATCAGCTGGATTTTTATAGGTATTGATATAGGTAAATATGACCCCAATGCCTATTGCCAGAAGGATCAGAATCGCTGCGACTGTCAGCAGGATTATCTTTGGTTTCGATTTCTTTGTTCTTCCCATTACACTTTCTCCTATTCATTCATGGTCTGGCATGATTTTACGGCATGTCAGTTGAAACACAAAAGTCTTTTAGTTGACTCAGTCAAGTATATGAACAATCCGAGCCATTGTCAATTACTTTACTAAAATTTAATAAAAGCTTTCTGAAATCGAAGCAAGGAGTATTTGCTTTGTGAAGCTTGACACTTCCTTGATAAAATAAAGAATATTACACCCATACCATGAAATGAACCCCTGAAAATCAGGATCTTCTCATCTGCAGCGTAAGTCTTTCTTCCGCATAATCGGCATAGTCCATGGCAATCTTCCGGAATATCTCATGATTGTCCAGAAAAACTTCTGTAATCTCCGGGTCAAAATGTGTTCCTTTGTTTTCCCTTATGATCGACAGCGCTTTTTCATGGGTGAATGGCGGCTTATAAACACGTTTACTGATCAGTGAATCATATACATCGACAATTGCCATGATTCTGGCTGCCAACGGAATATCTTCACCGGAAAGTCCGTCCGGATATCCGCTGCCATCCCACTTTTCCTGATGGCATCTGGCAAAATCCATTGAAAAATTCAGGAAAGAATGTTCTCCGAGCTTTTGAGAGGCTGTAAATAATGCATTGTGACCAATGATCGTATGTGATTTCATTTCTTCAAACTCTTTTTCTGTCAGTTTCCCGGGTTTGAGCAGAACTTCGTCTCTGATTCCTATCTTTCCTATGTCATGCAGCGGCGCAGATTTATACATCAGATCAATTACATTGTCTGTAAGATAATCAGAATACTTTGGCAATTCTCTTAGCTTCTGTGCCAGGGCTCTGACATAATTCTTGGTTCGTTTGATATGTCCCCCTGTCTCGGGATCCCGGTACTCAGCAAGACAGGCCATGGCTTCGATGGTGACCTCCTGGGTAAGGCTAAGCTCCTTTGTTCTTTCAGCGACTTTTTCCTCCAGTGTCTTATTCTGTCTGGAAATTTCCATCTTTGCAAGCCGCAGGGATAGATGTGTATTTACACGTGCTTTTACTTCGACAGTTTCGAATGGTTTTGTTATATAATCCACAGCTCCAAGGGCAAATCCCCTGGTTTTGCTCTCAATATCCGTCATGGCAGTCAGAAAAATTATAGGAATATCCGCTGTATTCGGATTCTGCTTCAGATTCTCGCAGACATCATAGCCGCAAAGGCCCGGCATCAGTACATCCAGCAATATTATATCAGGCTGGTTCTGTGCTATGACATCAAGTGCAGCTTCCCCGTCCATGGCGACTGACAGTTCATATTCATCACCCAAAGCTTCTACCAGAAGATCGATATTTTCTTCTGTATCATCAACAAGCAGAACGGTACATTCATTCATTTTTTTCATATTCACCTCCTGCGCCTGGCAACGCATTTCAAGACTGAGCAGGTACCTGTGTGATATTGATCATTTCCAGAAGTTTTTCGTAAGCAGTCAGTGCTTCTTTGTATTTGTATTTCAAAGTCAGGCTGCCAAGCTCATCCGCTTTTTCCTGCAGATCTTTTGGCCAGACCAGTTTCTTATAACGAGCCATGACATCCTTGCATAGCTTTGGTCTGCATGCTTTCAATGGAGATTCAAGTTCATACAGGACCAGCAGCAGCTCCTCTCTGTCCGACACAGGACCTGTGACCTTTTCCTGCTTTTCTTTTACCGGAAGATTATTCTTTAAGTTTGCCATAAGCTCTTCGTGCATCTGTTTTAGTTCACTGATCATTTGCTCCAGTTCTTTTGCACTCTTTTTTTCTACAAGACTTTTCTCCAGTTCTGCCGACTTTTCCTGTATATCGCATGCACCGATGGTTCCTGCGACTCCTTTTAGTGTATGAATCAGACGCTCCCCGGTATCATAATCTTTCTTTTCGATTAATTGCTCCAGTGCAGTCACATCATTACTGTGACTGTCAATGAACTTGTAAAGCAGGGAAAGATAGGTGTCTGCCTTTCCAAGCACCCTGCGAAGCCCGCTTTCCGTATCAAGCCCCGGTATCACAGGAACAATAGAAGCCGGCGTATTCTCCAGATGCGCTTTTTTCCGCTTTTTTTCAGATACCGGCTGTTCTCTCTGCGGCAGCCAGATCAGCAGCATGTCATAGAGCTTTTGGGGCTCGATTGGTTTGGCAATATGGTCGTTCATACCTGCCAAAAGACATCTGTCTCTGTCACCTGCCATTGCATTAGCAGTCATGGCTATGATTGGGGTTTGCTTATGCATATCAATATTTCTGATTGCTATTGTCGATTCGATTCCGTCCATGACCGGCATCTGCATATCCATCAGGATCATTTCATACTGTTTTAATTCAGCTTTTTTTACAGCGACCAGCCCATTATTAGCAACATCGGCAAAGATTCCTATATCT
>QKDK01000063.1 GCA_003252135.1 Clostridia bacterium | reverse complement strand
TAAACAATCGTTTAATCGTAATTCTGACTTTATTATACCATGCCTTCTCTGAATGTCAATATGTTTCCAAAACATATTCCTCTTGGTGTACCGACATTTTATGTTGCCAGTTTTGATCAGTCAGAGTAAACTATAGAAAATACATTTAATGAGGTTGGGTCAAAAGGTATTCTGATCCCGGCATAAGGAGCTTTTCATGAATGACAACCGTGCAGAAAAAAAACCTGGAAGATCTTCCAGGCAGCAGAAAAAAGCAACAGATAAATTTGAGATTCTTGATGCATCCCTTACAATGCAGGGATTTTTGCCTGAAAAAAAGACAGTCTCCCTGATAAAAGCAAATCTCTTCGCTTTTATTACGTCCGGCCCTTTTGCAGTGCTTGGAGGGTTCCTGTTCTTCTATTTTCATCGAAATATTTCTTTTGAACTGGGCTCTCTGAATTCTATGCTTTGGACGCTCGCATTACTTCCGGCATTTGTTCTGCTGACCCTCCTGCATGAGCTTACGCATGGTCTGGTCTGGTCAATATATGCAAAAAATCACTGGAAGAGCATATCCTTTGGGGTACTCTGGGAGATGCTGACACCTTACTGTCATTGTGATGAACCCCTGCTTTTATGGCAGATGTGCCTGGGTGCATTTGCTCCCTTTGTAACGGTTGGTCTGCTTCCCTTTGCCGCTGCCTTCGTAACAGGCAATGTGTTCCTTTTGTTTCTTTCACTTTTTATGATGTTTGGTTCCGGCGGTGATTTTACCATTATACTTCTCGTTGCCAGAGAAAAAAAGAACACGCTGGTCGTCGATCATCCGACAGAATGCGGATGCGTCTTATACCACGGTTCTTCTCTATAGATATCTGTTCTTTCAGATGCTGCATTCCGGACACTGCATATCAAAAACATCATCCACCATCTTATGCACCAAAGAAGCTTCCTTTGTTTTTTCCAGCGTATAAAGCATCTCTTTTCCTTCTCTGCGTGCTTTGATCAGGCCTGCCTGTTTCATGAGCCGCAGATGATGGGATACTGCGGGCGGGCTCATGAAGACTGCTGCCGCTATATCAGTGACACACTCTTCGCTGTGACATAAAAGCCAGAGAATGCGAAGTCTTGTACTGTCGCTCAAAAAGGAAAAAAGCTCGGCTGCTTTCATTCCGGCAGCTTCTCCCGGCAGCTTCTCCAAAAGCTCCTCAAGGGCAGTACTGTGATTATGCAAAGCAGGAATATTCTTTTTTTTCAGGTCGTTTTCCACTGTGTGCTCTCCCTTCTGCTGTCTTGTCTTTCCCTGTTCTTCCCTGATTGTATCACATGAAATAATATTTATCCATACTGATGCTTGTAACACCTGCTCAAATCGACTATAATAATCAAGTCAAAATAAACTTGAAATCCGGGGTCTTGTTATGTATTATCCATTCCAGAATAAGCTTGAACATCTGATCAATATAAGATTCTGCCGTGCAGTATTGTTTTTTATTCTGCTTTCTGCACTGCTCATCACCTTTTTTATGCCGGAAAGCATTTATGCATCGGAAACCTCGTCAGGAACTGTTCCGGCAGGTGTCGTGAATCATGATATCAGCAGCGCCGGACCTCAGGTCGATGCTGCTGCCGCTATCGTCATGGAAGCAAATACCGGCGCGATCCTTTACGAAAAGGATATCTATTCCGCTTATTATCCTGCCAGTATCACAAAGCTCATGACAGTTCTTCTGGCTCTCGAAAATTGTTCTCTGAATGAAGTCGTTACAATGTCAACCGATGCAGAGATGAATGTTTACGGAAGCAGGATCGGTCTGGTGCGCGGAGAACAGCTGACTCTTGAGTCAGCGCTGTACGGCATTATGCTCGAATCCGCCAACGAAGCGACCTATGCGGTAGCTGAACATGTCGGTGGTGATTACGACACTTTTATATCCATGATGAATGCAAAGGCTGCCGAACTGGGCTGTGTCAATTCTAACTTTGTTAACCCGCACGGACTGCATGAAGAAGGTCATTATGTCTGCGCTTATGATATGGCACTGATCAGCCAGGAACTATTAAAGATACCTGAATTCTTAAAGATAACAGGAACCAGAAGCTATACCATACCGGCAACGAATAAAAATGTTGCACGTCCGTTGGCGAACCACCATCAGTTCATACGAAAGACAAAAACATACGAGTACGCCATTGGCGGAAAAACCGGTGCAACTGACGAAGCTTTAAATACTCTTGTGACCTTTGCACAAAAGGATGGCATGGTACTGATCTGTGTTGTCCTGCGCGAAGCAGAAGTCGACCAGATGTACGATGATACCAAAACTCTTTGTGATTATGCTTTTGATAATTACACCGCTTATAATATTGAAGACAATGAGCTTGGAGGCAATGCCACCTTTTCTTCACTTTTCAGCAATGCCATTGCTTTCCCGAACATGGACGACAGCGGTGAAGACATCTTAAGCATTGACACCAGCAGCACGATCGTTCTGCCAAACACAGCGACCTTCAAGGATGCTGTGAAATCAGTTTCCTTTACACAGCTGGACGAATTCTACCATGGAGAGAATACCATCGGCTCGGTTCAGTATACCTATAACGGTGCTGTGGTCGGAGCTGCAGATATTATCTATTATGTAGATGACTACCCGATGAACTCCTCAGTCTTTGCGCAGGAATGGCCGGGCTACATGGTAGATCCGGATTATGCTTTTACTTCAGAGTACGCAGCTTCTCTGCAGGCACTTCTGAATACAACAGGTGAAGGCACTGACAATTACGATGGTACCTTTGGAGATTCCATCACATCTGGTGCATCTGCAGATGATGCAGCCACAAACTCTGATGCCCCGCTGCAAAACAGTCAGGCTAGACATAAAACTGTTATTTACCTGGTCGCAGGAATCCTTCTGATCGTCTTTTTTGGGCTATATCTCCTGTGCTTTGAGCTTCCGTATCGCAGGAAATACCATTAGTTTTTAGTCTCCTGCGTTTTTAGTCTCCTACGTTTCTGCCCTTCACTATTTTGAAAAGCCAATATTGTCAGCTTTTATATTGCCCGTATCTGTCTGGTCGAACAAAAGACAGATGCGGGTGATTTTATTTATATCAAAATTGTTATCACCTTCAAAATCCTTGAGCGGAATCCGTATTGTCTGCAGATTCTCTTTAAAGTGATATGATTTAGACAGATACTCTAGCTTTGACAGCAGCACCGGAAACGGAGGGAAAACGTCTGCATAGGATGCTGTAGATACCATTGCCTTTCTGCCGTCAGAATCTGTCAGCTCTATGGTAAAGGATAGCAGACTGTATTCTTTGTTTTTTACTGTTTCCTCATCCACATTCATGGCATCAAGCTGAAAGTAATTCATACCAGCAGCCGAATAAGGACTTGATAAATCGATCAGGTAGGATGCTATCGGAGAAGACCAGCGCAGCTGCACTGCAGAATTATCATATCCAAAAGCATAGCTTTCCGAAGAGGCGCTAAGCCTTGTCTCTCCCCAGTAGCTCATGCTTGCCGCAAAAAGAGATACTCCTTCCTTCGTTCCTGTCGTGATATCCGTGTCCTCCTCAAAATCACAGACAGCCTCAAAGGTACTGTCGCTGTAGCTCTGCACATAGACAGTATCCGGCAGAACAACATCTGTTGTTTTGCAGTTCATAAAGAATTCCTTTTTTTCTTTCTCACCAAGTAATGTTGCATCCAGAAACAGCTTCAGACTGGTTTTCAGTATATCCTGCTGATCTGCCTCTGTTATCAGACTGTTCGTATTCAGCAGAAGACTTTCCGGCAGCGATCTGTCACACCTTCCCCATATGGTATTGAACTGACCATGATTTGCCCCCGCTATATAGAGAAAGCTCTTAAAGTAATCAGTATTTTCCCCAAAGGTAACATTTTCATACTGTTTGAGTCCCATCGTAGAATTAACATCCTGGTCATTCGAGCCATGAATCAGCAGATAATTGACATCCTGCAATGCAACAGTACTGCCGGCTGGTTTGTACTGATCACAGGTCGGTGCAATGGCTATCACGCTTTTTATGCTGTAATGATAGTCAAGCGTATGCCCTCCGTTATCCGGATATCTGTCATAATTGTTGAACAGTGCTGCAATAGCAACCGCTTCTCCGCCTCTTGAATGACCGGCGACTGCGATATTGCTTTCATCTATCTTCTGATATAGAACAGTTGATGCATCTTCATTGTATTGCAGGATCTGACCTATATTCTCAAGAAGCAGCACTGCTCTTGCATCATTCTCATTATTCAGACCGAAATCAAGATAACCGTTCAAAAAATTCTCATCTACAGACACAACGACATACCCTTGTCCTGCAAGATATTCTCCAAGATATGCATACCCAAGATGTGACTCTGCCGTCATGATATGATTCCCATGAATGATGAACAGAACCGGATAACTGCCGCCATCCACAGGATACCAGATCTGGCCTACCAGAGGGACCTCATCGATTCCAAAGCCCCAGTAAAAGTCTCTGATCTTTTCTGTAAATCCTTCATATCCGACGAACGTTGAAAGATTGATGCTCTTCGATTCAAGATCCCCCTTACTGCCATAGGATACAGAATCGATCTGCAGGCTCTCCCCTGTCACCTCTAGGTGTACAGTCTCCATGGCACTGCTGGCGAGAGCTTCCTTAGCCGTACCATCTTCAGCATCTGATACAAGCTGTATATATTCGCTGATATAACTGTCATGAAAACCGCCGCCTGTCAGAAAGATGACCATACTGATGCAGCCGCAGGCTGTAATTATCAGCAAAGACATGTTCAAAACAGAACGCACCCGTTTAAAGAAAACTGCATAAAAGCTTCTGGCAAACAGAATACCGATTACGGCAAAAAGAATTCCAAGCAGCGCACAGGCTGTATCTGTTGCCTTATATGCCATGGTAAAAAAGAAGCTTATGATTCCAATAAAGGGAAGAACAACGGCAAAAATATACTCCGGCTGTATTTTGAAAGCAATTTTTAAAAGCCAGATCACAAGCTTGGCAGCCAGCAGGTAAAGAAAGAAGACTACGACCGTAACTATAATAAATGCAATCGGTTCAGGTATCCCGATCTCCATGGATGACAAACCTGCAACCACGCCTGTAACAAGTGCGGACAGGAGAATCACTCCTTTATTTGTCCCGCGCAGGTTCTTTTTCAGTATGATTGTGCAGACCCTGATCAGCCGCTCCAGCTTTTTATTCAGCTTGTTGTTCAGCTTTTCTTTCATATTTTTTATGAAGAGCCATTCCTGTTTTCTTTTCATTTTCATAATCTGTCTCCTTATACAACTCCAGTATGCTATATTGCAACGGCAAAATCAATGCCTGCGCTACCATGTTGCAACTTTTAAGCGCTGCTATTATAATATGAATATCCGCATGATATAGATTTCATGCTTATTAAAACCATAAGAGGTACTATCCCATGCCATATAAGCTGATTGCCGTTGATGTGGACGGCACGCTGCTGAACAGCAGAAAAGAACTGACAAAAACTACCGTCGAAGCAGTGCAGGCTGCCGTACGGGCCGGTGTACTTTTTGTAATATCGACAGGAAGACCACTGCAGGCCATTGATTATTTTACGGGACTTTTAGGTATTGACGCCATGCCATTTATACTTTACAACGGGGCACTGGTCATAGCAGATGATAAAAGCGTGCTTTCGCATGTGATCCTGCAAGTTTCTGATGCAAAGGAGATACTGACCCTTGGCAGCTCATTTGATACCACGATGATTGCCTGGTCCAATCATAATCTGTATGTTAGCAAAATGAACGAACTTGTTGAAAAATATTATATGATCACCAGAATAACGCCAAAGCTCATGCCCTCTGCCGACTTGCTGGCAGAACAGGGAATTACAAAAATTTTATGGTACGATGATGAAAGCAGGCTTTCTTTCTTCCAGTCTGTGCTGCCTATAGACCTACGGGAAAGAGTCAATTATCATACCTCCACGCCGCATTTTCTTGAATTTGTTGACCGCAGCGCTTCCAAGGCCAATGCCTTAAAGCTTCTGGGAGAAAGATACGGCATTCTTCCAGGTGAAATGATTGCCATCGGCGATGGCTGTAACGATCTCTCTATGATCCGGTATGCCGGTCTTGGTGTCGCCATGGGCAATGCTCCTGAAATGGTCAAAGCTGCTGCAAAAC
Organism: Clostridia bacterium; assembly: GCA_003252135.1. Taxonomy (GTDB): domain Bacteria; phylum Bacillota; class Clostridia; order Lachnospirales; family Lachnospiraceae; genus SZUA-448. The sequence continues at coordinate 18,836 of QKDK01000063.1, read as the reverse complement.
TTATAGCACCGACCAATGACGAAGACGGCGTGGCAAGAATAATCCGTGACAAAATACTGACTGGCAGATAATGCTTTTTGCTGCTTTGTGTTGTCTTTCACTGTCTTTATGCATATAAAATGCCGGGCCAAAACCATTCCCGGCATTTGAACAGAGATCTCATCTTTACGTTATCGGTTCATGTACTTCATCCAATAATGATTCATTCTTCCAGCGCATTCATTACAGTAACGCTGTCGTCAATGGCTGTACTGACCCTGCTGTAGGTACTTTTTAAATGCTCAAGCGTAACAGTGTCAAGAATTCCTGTTCCGTTTTTCAGTTCTGTCAGAACTTCTGTACAGGCTCTCGTCAGTTCATCGATTCCAAGATTGCTGCTGATGCCCTTTAAGGTATGTGCTTCCTTCCTTGCACATTCAAAATCATGTTTTTCGATTGCTTCTATAAGCGAAGTATAGGTCGTTTCCTGCGGGAAAAGGCTCAGGCACTTTTTATAGAGCTTTTCATTATTGTTGAATCTTCGCAATGCTTCTTTCACATCAATGGTTGCTTCCTTCAAAATTTCGACCGCCTGCTGCTGCATCCTTTGCTCCCCCTTCTTAGCCCCTCTTCTTCACTATTCTGTTATCACCATTTATCCCCGTCAGCCGCCTTCAAAATCCTCCTAATTCGTTGTCTCGCAGTCTTCTCTATCAATTTTCCTGAAAATCATCAGCAGGTTGCCGGAACTTGAACGAAAGCTGGTGAGTCTGATCAGATTGACCTTGAACCACTCATACTTCCTGGCCTCTTCATAGTAAAGCAGATACTTGTACTCTTGTTCTATCGGATTCCCGCTGCCAATCATCTCCATAAATTTTTGCAGGTTCTTCTGGATCAACTGCTTCTGAGACGGATGTATGTATGCTTCTGATAAAACGACCACCGCTTTTTGAAAATCACCTTCCTGGGCAATCTTTTGAAAAATCGGTTCCTTTGGATAAATCGTTGTATAATACCCTGTCTCAGGATTGATCTCAATGGCATAGCAGTTCATTACTCGTAAAAGACTCATGAATTTCAGATAATCAAGCCGGTATGTCTCCATATTCATATCGAACCATACCTGTCTGATATTCTTTGACAGGCTTTCATTATCATGTTCCGTATCCTGATATCTCTGTCCGACTTCAAAGAGCTGTTCTGCAACAGCGTCAAGCACAGCAAGGATATCCGGAGAAAATGTGCCCCTGCTGCCCTCTTTGATGATAGAAAGTGCCTGCTGATGTGTATAATTCACCCCGCCAGTTTGTCCGCTTGTCAGCGAATCATAGGAATCTGCCAGGCCGACTGCCTGAGCAGAGACCGGAATTTCATTGCCCCTGATACCATGCGGATATCCGGAGCCGTCAAATCTTTCATGATGGAATTCTGCAATCTCACAGGCATACTGTATATAATCCTTCTGATGAACATAGCCGAACTGCTTGATGATACTGCTACCTTCTGTGGTATGACTCTTAAAAATTTCATATTCATCATCAGACAGACCGTTCTTTCTGTTCAGAATGGCGTCAGGTATGATGATCTTTCCTATATCATGCAATGCCGAAGCATTTGCTATTACTTCTATTTTTTCTGGTGTAAGATCATATCTGCTGTTTTTTGACATCTCCTTCAGTATGATCTCTGTAAACTTACGAAGCCGTATAACATGATGATTCTGCTCCATGCTTCTGTGCTCTACAATTGAACTGAGCATATCGATCATAATAGCATTCGATTGCTGCAGCCGGCTCGAAAGATCCATAGATATCTCTTCCAGCTCATTCTTGCTTCTGTATGCACATACAACGTTGTGGACTCTTTTCCTGACAACGCTCGGCTCAAACGGTTTGCCGATCAGTTCAGAAGCTCCCATGTCAAGCGCTCTGACTTCATTCCTTGAATCATCGGCAATGGTAATGACCACCATCGGAATCTGATTTTTGGGATCAATGTGCTTCATCTGTTCAATAAACTCAAATCCATCCATCTCCGGCATGATCAGATCAACTAAAATGACCGCAATGTCTGAAATATTCTGCTTTACCATGGTGAGTGCCTGTTTTCCATTCTCAGCTTCCAGGATGAGATATTCATTATAAAATATCTCTTTCAGCATTTCTCTGTTTATTGAAATATCATCAATAATCAACATAACTCGTGGAGAATTCATGGCACCCCTCCTTTTGTTTTTGCATCTGACTGCCGCGCACCGTTTTAAGATGGATAATTGGTCATATTATACCACATATCCCCTTTTCGCGCAATGGTTCGAAATAAACATATTTATTTGTCAACTCGCTTTTAACCAAGTAATTACGTATCTTTTTCATGTTTTAATAAAAATTGTTATATGATTTATATCTTTTACATCATAAGAAAAGCATGGTTTGCTTGCATCGCTCTCCATGCTTGTTATTTTGGTCAGATTTCCTGTAATGCAAGCGCAATACAGCCCATAATGCCCTGATTACCGTCAAGTCCGGCCGGAACGATGTACTCATCAAGATTTTCTGTTTCTCTGGTAACAATGTATGAGTTCATAAGTTCCTTATATTTCTGTCTGATCAGTAAAAACAGCTGTTCCTGTTTCATGACGCCTCCGCCCAGGATAATTCTCTGCGGTGATACGATCAGGGTGTAATTGACCAGCGCCTGCGCAATATAAAATGCTTCCAGTTCCCATACCTGCTGTATACCCGCAAGGTCCTTCCCCGACTTGCCCCAGCGTTCTTCAATGGCAGGTCCGGCAGCGAGACCTTCCAGGCAGGTCCCATGATAAGGACATTTTCCCTTATAAGAATCATGCGCTTCCCTGGCAAGCAATATATGTCCTGCTTCCGGATGCAGCATACCATGAAGCAATGCACCGTTGCTTATAATGCCGACACCGACACCTGTTCCGATGGTAATATAAATGGCAGAGTCCAGCCCTCTGGCATTCCCCCAGGTAACCTCTCCGAGCATGGATGCATTGACATCTGTATCAAAGCCCATAGGAACAAAAAGCTCTTTCTTTAGTTCGCCAAGTAAATTGTAATTTCTCCATGCCAGCTTTGGCGTAGAGGTTATATATCCGTAGGTATCGGACTTTTTATTCAGATCGACCGGCCCGAAGCTTCCTACACCAAGTGCTTCAATTCCTGCTTTGTGAAAATAATCGATGATGCCGGGCATCGTCTCCTTTGGTGTCAGTGTCGAAAGACTGATCTGATCCAAGATTTCCCCTTTTTCATTTCCTACTGCGCATACCATTTTGGTTCCGCCTGCTTCTAATGCTCCTATCTTCATGCCGCTCTCTTCCTCGCTCTTTCCGATGTCTTTTAAGTCAGCTCTGCACGATTTCTGCACTGACCTTATTGCTTAGATTTTACCATAGACACGACCCTCCCCACAAGAGTGAATCTGCTTTATTACAACTTGTCCTGACATGGTCAGCGCCTTTTGCAGCATTGCAATCTGTCAGCCGATGTAGTAAAATAATGAAAGTTGTTTTGCATCATATAACAAAATTACAGCAAGTAAGAGAGGATACCCTTATGAACAATAATAAAGTCGCACTTTTTGCGGACAGTACCTGTGACCTCGGAAATGATTTAAAAGACCGTTATCATGTGAATTATGTTCCTCTTCATATCATCATAGATGGAAAAGATTATCTTGACAATGTTACTATATCAGCAGACAAAGTCTATGAAGTGTATTACAGTCAAAAGATCCTTCCAAAGACTGCAGCCGTAAATGTTATTGAATATACAGACGCTTTTATGCCCTGGATCTCGCAGGGATATGACATAGTTGTTGTCAATATCGGAAGTGCCCTCTCATCCTCCCATCAGAATGCAAGACTTGCTGCTGCAGAGCTTCCTAATGTCTATCCGGTTGATTCCTGCAACCTGTCAACCGGTTCAGGTCTACTCGTTATACGTGCGGCAGAACTGATCGAAGAAGGGTACAGCGGAGCACAGATCCAGGAAAAGCTTCAGGAGATGACAGGAAAAAGCCATGCGAGCTTTATCCTTGATACCCTGGCCTTTTTAAGTGCTGGAGGACGTTGTTCCGCTATTACAGCCTTTGCCGCAAATCTCTTGAATTTAAAGCCCTGTATTCGGGTCGACAATACCTGCGGTGCAATGTCAGTAGGTAAGAAGTACCGCGGAAAGCTTGACAGTGTCCTTCAAAAATACGTGGAAGATGAACTTTCATCTTACCCATCAGACTCTATTGATAAAAGCCGGATATTTATCACACACGGCGGGATCGACTCATATTACATTGACCTTGTCAGGGAAAAGATCAAAAGCATCCTGCCATTTCATGAGATTTTTGATACCAGAGCAAGCTGTACTATATCAAGTCATTGCGGCCCGAATACACTGGGCATATTGTTTATGACCAAATAAAATGAATTAAGCGCAGGAATGGGGAAAAACTGAAAGAATTAGATAATTCTTTCACAAACAAGTTTGTGCCTCGCGCGTCACCGCTCGTTCAAACTTGATATGCGCAAATATCAGCGCAGGAATGGGGATAAAAATGAATTTGTTAACAGCTGAACAACTGACAAAGGGCTATGCAGATAAGATGCTCTTTCATCAGATCACTTTTGGAATCGATGACTCTGACCGTATCGGTCTGATCGGTATCAACGGAACTGGGAAGTCAACGCTGCTTCGTATACTTGCAGGAGCACAAGAACCTGATTCCGGGATTATTACGAAAAATGCCAGGTGCAGGATTGCTTATCTGTCACAGAACCCTGAGTTCGACAATTCCATTTCGATTCTTGAAAATGTCTGCAGAGGACTGATTGCCGACCAGGAATACCGCAACATTGAGGGAGAGGCGGTTGCCATGCTTGCAAAGCTGGGTATCACGGATGCCTCTATATCTCCGGCGACCTTATCAGGCGGTCAGAAAAAAAGAGTATCCATCGTCAGAACACTGCTGCTTGATACAAATCTGCTGATTCTTGACGAACCTACCAATCATCTGGACAGCGGAATGATCGAATGGCTGGAGGAGGCTCTGCTCAAATACAAAGGAGCCATTCTGATGGTCACACATGACCGTTACTTTCTGGATGAAGTAACGAACAGAATCCTCGAACTTGACAAAGGCAGTCTTTATTCATATCCTGCCACTTACTCACAGTTCATAGCCTTAAAAGCGGAACGTGAAGCCATGACACTTGCGACTGAACGTAAGAATAAGAGTCTGTATAAGATGGAGCTTGCATGGATGCTGCGCGGTGCCAGAGCAAGATCGACAAAGCAAAAAGCACATATACAGCGCTTTGAATCTTTAAAGAACCGTGCAGTCCTCGAAACCGACTCGGCAGTCGAGCTGTCCTCTGCCGCTACAAGACTTGGTAAAAAGACAATAGAACTTGATCATGTTACCTTTGCCTATGACAAAGATATCCTGATCAGGGATTTTTCCTATATATTTCTTCACGGGGACCGCATCGGTATCATCGGCCCTAACGGCTGCGGCAAGTCGACACTGATCCATCTTCTTACGCAGCAGCTCTCGCCAGTGTCAGGAAGCATTGATATGGGCAGTACCGTTTCTATCGGGTACTTTTCACAGGAAAATGAAGCACTGGATGAATCTGCAAGAATTATAGATTATATCAGAGATACAGCAGAATATATTGAAACGAAGGAAGGAACCATCACCGCATCCATGATGTGCGAGAGATTCCTGTTTGATAAAGTGAAGCAGTATTCTGTTATTCAGAAGCTGTCCGGCGGAGAAAAGAGGAGACTTTATCTGTGCAAGATTCTTATGGAGGCACCCAATCTTCTGATTCTGGATGAGCCCACCAACGATCTTGACATTCAGACTCTGACAATATTAGAAGATTACCTCCTTTCTTTTGAAGGCATCGTCATTGCAGTGTCCCATGACCGCTACTTTCTTGACAAGATAGCAACAAGGCTCTTTATTTTTGAGGAGAATGGTTCTATTCGCCAGTTCGAGGGTTCCTATACCGATTATAAAAATGCAGAAGATGAGGATGCTTTTCTCTCACCTGCATCTTTCGGAAAAGAAAAACAGGAAACCGAATCAATGAAGACCTGGAAAAGCCAGGCCAAAAAACTGAAATTCAGTTTCCAGGAGCAAAAAGAATACGATACCATTGATGATGATATCGCATCCCTTGAACAGCAGATTGAAGCAAACAAGGAAGCACAGAGCTGCGCTGCCACTGACTATTTCAGGCTGGAAGAACTTATTCTGCAGGCAAAAGATCTGGAAGCTTCTTTGGAGCACAAGATGGAGCGGTGGGTCTATCTGAATGACCTTGCCGAACAGATCGCCAGCCAGTAAGTCTTCTTTGGTCTTCCTTTCTGCTATATGGAACATAATCTGGCAATGCACTCTTTTGCCATTTTATTTGTCCATTTTTCCAGCCAGTCCGTATCATACTTACGGAAAGGACACTCTGCTGCCATCATTGCAAACAGATAATAGTCATACCACAGGCATCTTCTCTTCTCAGCTTCCGAAAGAGAAGCGATTCCATAGCCGTTATAAAAGTCTGTTTTGTCCTCATGATGCACACGGAAACCGAATTCCATAAGGATATCTCCAAAGAAGGCTCTTTCAAAATCAATGATTCCGGTTATTTTTGTCCCGCGGTAGAATAGATTCCCTTCATGCAGATCCCAGAAGATCAGACGTGGTTCTTTGACCTGATTGAACAGATCCTTTTCCTTTTTCAGCATTTCACGAAGCTCATTTTTGTCAATATACAAATCTGTGTCAAACCTTTGCGCATCAAGCAGCATGTTATCCATCATCATGTAAAAAGCATCGAACCAGGTATCACAGAATAGCTCTGGCTGCCCCAGATATCCAAAAGCCGGGCCTTTGACTTCATTGATTTTTTTTGTAATGCTGCCCATCTCAGTTCTTAGAATTGTAAGATCTTCTTTGGCAAGCTCATTAATATGTCTGCCAAGTGGTTCATCCTCATATGCGGTCATAAAGTAGAATTCCCCATCGCAAAGCTTTTTTGTGCGGTCATAGTAGTAGATCTGCGGCACCGGTACATCTGTCTGCTCGGCTGTCAGACGTATTGCTTCAACCTCCGCATACATCAGATCCTTTTCATAAATCTGAATCAGTGCATCATGTGGCGGTGAGATCTTCAGAACTGTCTTTCTTCCATCCATAAGTTCTACAAGATACACTGCGTTAAAACATCCGTCTGAAAGTTCTTTTGCTGATGTAATCCCCATTCCATCAAAAGCAAGCTTCGCCATCTGGTCGATCTTTTCAATCGACTGTTTATTCTTCGTATGACTTTCCATCTGTTTCCCCCTTCTGTAATCAGTCCCTTGTCCATTAATCGCGTCTTGTTTACCCTGCAAAATTTATCATCACAAATCATCGTTCAAGAATAAGAAATTAGAATCCTCTGCGAGAATATCATAAATATATATGAATATGTATGGATTATATTCTAATTATCATGTGTTTCTCTATAAATATGCACTGCAGCAAGAAAGATTGGCATAAAAATATACTTCCCTTTTGACTCGTTGTTTCAAACATTCGTCAAAGAGAAGTATATCTAAAATTGTATATTCCGATACGGGTGTCAGGTGTCAAATCCCCGCATCATATGATTGATTACTCTGCATCATCCAACAGCTGGCTTTCGTGCTTTTCAAAAAAGTCAGTCCGCGGTTCCAGGAATTTTAATCTGTGCGAAGCTTTTTCTTCAAAGAAGAAATCAAGCGTTTCAAAGCAATTCTCCCATTTGAAAATGCGCTCATCCACACCAAGATACTCCTGCAGCATACTGCAGCCTGTCGGTGCGATCGGATGAATTAATAGCATTGCGGTTCGGACAGCATGGAAGGAATCGATCAGAATCTGCTTCCTTTGCTCGTCATTATCGGTCGTCTCTGCAACACGCATGTTATTAACCCAGTACTTGTTCATATTTCTGATATATGAATCCAGTATGTAGATGATCTTATGGAACTGATGGTCGAACATAGTCTGTTCATACTCTAGGATCGTTTCTCTGGAATCATTCAGAATCTGCTCTGAAATCGTACCTTCCGGAACCATGGAATCGTAATACTTCTGGGCGGTATAGAAGCAGGAACGAATGATACGGTTGTATACATTCGTCAGAAGATTGCCATCCTTTAGCACAGGATCTGCTCCTTGTCTTTCTTCCTCTGGCAGATATACCTGCGGGTCAAAACTAACGCTCTTGTTGGCAAGGCCAAGGCTGAGATAATGCATCCGAAGCTGTTCCGGCGTGTAAAATGCCAAAAGGTCTTTTGCCATCGGCGGCTTGATCTCACTGCTGCTGCCGGCTTTCCGGTTCATGAACAGAATGTGGTTGTTCGGTACAAGGTGAGTATCCTGAAGACCCATGGAGGCAAACATCGCCTGCTGTGCCGGTCCGTAAAAGTAGATGTTATCCTGCCCAATGAACTGATAGACCGCTGCATCCTTCTCATTCCACCAGGACAGCCATTCCTTCCTGTCATGTCCGATTGATTCAAGATAGGCCTGTGTAAAGGAAATCGGTGCCCATAAGGACTCCGGCCATACCCAGAAGGTCAGATCCTTTAAGCCTTCTGTTTCGGGAAGCGGCACGCCCCAGTCAATATTGCCTGACAGACGGAAAGGTACCAGCGTCTTTCCTGTCCGATAGTTGATATCTTCTTTTGCAAGAACTTCTCTTGCTTTGTCACGGTCTTCCAGCGAATCGAACACAAAAGTAATCGAGTTCTTATTATTCTCATCCAGTATATCGTGTTTTGGAAATTGTGATGTCAGTGCATCCATGTCTTCAATCAGTTTACGCTGGATATATATAATCGGAGGCTTTAAAAATTCTTCCATAGTCTTTAACATGAATTTTCTGGCATTGGTATTCGCACGCCAGTCATCCACGAGTTTTTGAAGCTGTTCCGTACAGTTCTCAAGCTTATAATACCAGTTCGTCACATTCTTCAGTTCCGGTTTTTTTCCTGATAATGTACTTTTAGGATCGATCAGTTCATCCGGCATATACTGATGACCAAGATCGCACTCATCCGCATACCCTTTTTCGGACTGACAGCCCTGGATCGGGCAGCGTCCGATGACCTGCCGACCATTCAGCAGCACTTTGAGCTCAGGATCATAGAACTGCGGTGTGGAAAGCTTTTCAAGGCTCCCGGCTTCATGGAGCTTTTCAAACACTTCCTTCGAAACTTCATTATGGATTTCACCTGTCCGTCCAAAGGCAGAGGTTCCATACAGATTCAGACTGATTTCGTAACGATTCATGGTATCCTTCTGGGCATCATGGTTCATCCGCACATATTCTTCCAATGAACCGGCAAATGCACCGCTCTCTTTCGCTTTGCGGTGACTTTCCAGAATAGGAGAGCCGTAGCAGTCAGTTCCGGATACAAATATTACATTCTCTTCGCCAATGCGGTCACGTAAGAAACGTGCAAAGGTATCGGCCTGGACGAACACACCTCCGATATGTCCAAAATGCAGTTCTTTGTTACCGTAAGGCATGCCGCCGGTAATGACCGCTCTTTTCGGGAATACTGGTCTCTCCTTCTTTTCATTAATAATCATCTTATTCAACCTCCGAAGTCCTTCTTTATTCCGATTATTGTAGCTACTTTTCCATGCTTTGTCAAGACAGCGCTCGATCATGCTTCCCGTGTTCCCTGACCCAGCCCGTCACAAAGTCAGCAAAGCTTTTTGTAATGGGCCTTATTGTTTTTCCGGCCGGCAGACAAAAGTATATGATACGGCAGACCTCCGGTTCAAATTCTCTTCTGATATAACCTTTGGAACCATATGCATCAAGTACAAGCTTTGGCATAATACTGATGCCGCAGCCCGCTCTGACCATGGAAATGGCGGCCTGATCACTCAAAAATCCCTGCATCTGTGTTGTCTTTCCTTTGGCCTGTCGTATGATCTTTCCGACTTCATAGCTGGTTCCCTCGCTGGGCACAATGAAAGCTTCCCCTGTCAGCAGCTGCGGCGTGATCTTGTGATGCACCCTGAGCATGTGATCATCCGGCATAATTACATAATACGGGTCTTTTATCAGCGGTTCATTCCGGTTCGTTCTGCTGTTTGCCTCTGCCGTAATGGCACAATCTATAAAATCTCTGGAGAACCAGTCCTTCATGATCTCATTATTCAGAGCATCATACATAATAAGTTCGACCAGCGGATGCAGTTTTCTGAATTCCGCAAAAATCTGCGGCATCCAGCTGACTGCTGCGCTTGTAATGACCCCTACTCTTATCTTTCCGTGATAAATGTTCCCTTCTCCTGTCAGTTCTCTGATTGCTTCTTCCCTCTCGACGATTTCTTTAGCAAGCGGATATACACGCTCTCCCTCTTCTGTAAGCGAAACCCCGTTTCTGCCCCTGTATAAAAGCTTTTGTCCCAGTTCCTCTTCCATGGAAGCCAGCATATGGCTGGCTGCTGTCTGAGAGTAGTTCATCTGTGCTGCAGCTTTCGAAAGATTCCCAGTGTCAACGGCCCTGACAAATAACAGATACTTATTGATATCCATAGTACACCTCGCATTTAGCATGAATTATTTTCATGATAGTAATGAAATTATATCGTTTTATATATTTATTTTATCATGTTACTATTAAGAAAATCAATGCAAATATTCGCAGCTTTAAAGCTTATGCTGCGATGAAATCAACACACCCACGCGATCTTTATGCGTCTTACATTCACCTTTTTGGAGGTCATTATGAAAATAGCAATTCTTGGTGCCGGTGCTATGGGTTCCCTGTATGCAAGCTACCTTGTTTCACAGCATGAAGTAACCCTGATCGACAGTTATGAGAATAAAGTAAATGCAATCAACACCCTTGGCATCACCAAAGTAAATCATGATCATACAAAAGAACATTTTACCTGCAGAGCTGTTGTCAGCGGGACTGATATAGGCATACAGGATCTTCTGATCATCTTTGTCAAAAGTATTCATACATATCAGGCAGTAAGCGAGAATGCTGGGCTGATCGGTGAGAACACGATCGTCATGACCCTGCAGAACGGTGCCGGTAATAATCGGGATATCGCACATTTTGTTGCACAGAAAAACATTATCGTCGGAACCAGCACCCATAACAGTGTAAGCATGGAACTTGATAAATTTTACCATTCCGGCTGCGGCCCAACAAATGTAGGGCCTGATCTGCTGACAGAGGAATCTCTTTTGAAAACACAGATGATAGCAGATATGCTTCGCCGCTGCGGTCTCGAAGTCAACGTGATCGAGAATGTGCAAAAGGTCCTCTGGCAAAAACTCATGGTCAACTGCGGAATCAATGCTCTGACAGCAGTCGCAGACTGCAGGATCGGAGATGTCAAAGAGAATCCGCACCTTTGGAATATCTGCCAGCATATCGTGAACGAATGTGTACTTGTCGCAGAGGCAGACGGAACTCATTTTGAAGCAGATGACGCTCTGGCAATCGTAAAAAAAGTATGTGAAAATGATGCCAGTGGCTATTCCAGCATGTATCAGGATCATAAAAATAAACGGACTACGGAAATCGATAAGATCAACGGTGTAATTGCAGGACTTGGAAGAGAGTACGGAATTCCGACCCCTTATAATGATATCATCGTTACTCAGGTTCATGCGCTTGAACATAAAAACCTGAGTGCCTAAAAAGATTATTATCTAACTTATGTATTACTCCCTTTGAAAGCAGCTGTGCAACCAGCTGCTTTCTTTATCCTTCATATCTTTTCTTTCCTGTTAAAATTGCTGACCGGTCATCAGTCATCTTATACGGCAGAGAATTTTACCGTTATGCCATATGTACGAGGTCCAGTACTATCTACTTGCCGGATATGACAACACCGTCAAATGCCATATAGGGCAGTACATCCATGCCGTCGCATACTGTCTCTTTTGATATGGCGACCAGATTGGTCAGGATATCTGCAAGGTTCCCGTTGATCATGGTCTCACTGACAGCACCGGTGATTCTGCCGTCTTCTACAAGAAAGCTGTTCTTGGCAACACCAGAGAATTCGCCGTTCGTACCAGGGTTTCCGCCTGAGAACCGTCCGACGATGATACCTTTCTTAATGCCTTTTACCATATCCTCGTATGCTGTGTCACCCGGTTCTATAACGCAGGAAAATGCTGAGTTCTTAGCTCGTGTATGCCCTGTTTTGTTTGCCACATACAGTGAAAGCTTGAACTGTTTCAGTATACCTTTTTCTATGAGATCATAACCTTCCGACAGAAAGCCTTCCGTTGTATAGACTTCAGGACAGACGATCCTGCTATCATCCGGGCGAACATGTATTGTTAATCTCTCATCCGCAACCTTTTCATTCAGCTTGTTCTTCCAAAGACTGGTTCCGTCAAGCAGCACCCCGTCTGATGCAAAGTTACCGACGATACTTGAAATAAAGGAACCGAGGCATCCGGGTGTCAACAGGATCGTACCTGTAAATTTACCCTCAAAAGGTTTCTGGTGTATCTGCTGTTCCACATCTGACAGATCCTTCTTTATAGTGCCAAGCTCGATAAATGGTCTATCCAGGCTGTCAGTTACAACTCCGCTGCCAAAAAAGGAAGACGCAACTTCCCCTTCATGACCTGAGAACATGACACTGACTTCGTAAATTCCATTTGTTATATCAAAAGAGGAACCGCTTGTATTACAGTACACCTTATTAGTTTTTTCATGTGATACAACAAGCTGTTCCACCATGATTTTAGGGAACATATCATTGATGTTCTCCAGCAGTTCCTTCGTTCTTGAGAACAAAAGATCAACATCTGCTTCTGGTGCACCCTGCACAACGTTCTTATCTTCCTGCTTTGGTGCTATATCCCAGGCATCGTCTTCACCTGCCGACTCGGCAACCGCAATACAGTCCTTTATAGCTGCCGACACCGCTTCATCGTCAAAACGATTAATAGCAATATTTCCTTTTTTATTTCCTTTGATTGCCATCAGGCTCAGGGATTTGTCGAACAGAGTACGAAACAGGGAAAATTCTCCGCCGTCTACGTTGAATTCTCTTTTTTCACTGACTGCAGCCGTACACTGTGCTTTATCTGCACCCTCTGCCTGAAGAGCCTTTATGGTGTTCTGTGCGATTTTCTTTAAATCGTCCATCTTTCTCCTCATTTCTGCGCTGCTGTTATCCTGTACTTATGCAGTGGCAGCGCACCTGCATGAATATCTTAATTAACGTCCGCCGATCATGACTTTACAGCGCAGCTGCGGTCCGCCCATACCGACTGGCATCGGCTGTTTTTTTCCGCAGAAACCTGAACTGCTCCAGGTCATACTGTCAGAGACCATATCAACGGTCTGAAGCATATCAAAGGCAACCCCTGAAATCGTTGTGTCCAAAATGGCCTGTCCAAGCTTACCGTTCTTGATCTCATAGCCCATGGATATTCCAAACATGAACTCGCCGGTCGTATCAGCCTGTCCGTTATTGGTATTGGTCAGATAATATCCATCTTCAACCGATGCTATCATATCTTCAAGCTTGTCCGTTCCTGGGAGAACAGCTGTATTCCTCATCCGGATCAGCGGTTCATCGGAAAAAAGATATGCCCTTGCATTTCCCAAAGGCTTCATGCCAAAATGCTTTGCAGTCTCTCTGCTGTTCATATAGCCGGTCAGAATACCGTTCTTTATCAGCACGGCATCCTCTGCCGGTGTCCCTTCATCATCAACATATACTGGAAGCGGTGCCATCTTTCCATCATAAGTATGCGCAAAATCCACCATGGAAACAAGATCGGATGCCACCCGTTTATTCAGATTATGTGCTGCAACGGAGCCGCCGAGAACAAGGTCAGCTTCCACCGTATGTCCTACTGCTTCATGCGCCAGCATACCTGACAGGTCACCGCCAAGAATGACTGTTTTATATCCTGCCTGTGCATAAATTCCCTCTTTTTTCTGCATGGTTATTTCGTACAGCTTATCAACTTCTCCAAAAAGCAGCGAGGGATCAGTAAACTGCTCTGAAAAGTTGCCAAATCCACCGAGAGGCTTGAACTGCTCAATCGGAACACCATCCTTGGTCTCTGTGTTCATAAACAGATAGATATAGCTTCTTGGAATCGCAGTATGTGTGTCTTGTCCGTCCGACACAGACAGCAGCTTTTCCATGGAATCTTCCGACATAATAACCATCCTGCTTGCCAGTGACGGATATTTCACCGCGATATAATTATCGATCTCTTTTACAAAATCAATATACTGCTTCTGGTCGATGTCTGTGACCCTGCAGTTGAGCTGCTGTCTGCCGTATGGAATTGCTGGGAACATTTCCTTCCCCTTTTTTATATGTGAATCCATAAATACTGCATTTTCCGAGGCTGCCCTCAGCACTGCCTCTGCTGCTTCACTGCTATACTCTGCCATGGACGAGAAGCCATATACACCATTTTTATAAACTCTGGCTGATACACCGGATTCTTCTGTTCTCACATTGGTGGTCAGATTCCCCTGCAGCAGATTGATCCGTCTTTTTCTGTTGATCTGTGCACGTAGTTCTGTATGTACATCGCCAATGAACATAGATCGTTTTTCTGTAATCTTATCCTGCAACAATTTATTGCCCTCCTTACTCTTTTCTGTATTGACTGTCATATAATACTTATGTCAGGTTCAGATATCCTGAATATACCTATCATAAAGCAAACGACAGCCTTTTTCAAATTAATAACAAATTAATGATTCTGGCGGCCTGCTTTGTAAGCATGCTATGTAAGCATGCTATGTAAGCATGCTCTTTCAGCCTGCTCTTTCAGCCTGTCTGATGTGCTTGCAGCTCATGGGGTTCTGTTTGCATGTGCTTGTCTGTATTGCTTTGGAGACTGTTTCATCTGTTTATGAAAGACCCTTGAAAAGTACAGACCGTCTTCAAAGCCGACAGAATATCCGACCGCCCCTATCGAAAGGGTCGTATTCTTTAGCATCTGACAGGCCTGCTGGATTCGGTATTCGGTCAAAAATGCTTCCGGAGATTTCATAAATACGTCCTTAAATATTCTGTAGAGCTGACTTCTGCTGATCCCGGTATAATCAGCCATTTCCTGCACTGATGTCTTTTGTGAATAGGTAAATGCAATATATTCTTTTGCCTTCTGGATATAGCTTTGTTTTGGGTCGGTCCTGCTCTGATTTGTGGTATTTTTTTCTGCCAGCAGTGACATGGCAATCATCAGATGTCCGGACATTCTCATTGCGGCATGAAATGAAGCTCCCTTTGCTTCATAAATCTTCATCAGCGAACTGCAGAATTCTTCGCCTGCCGCACCATGGAGCACCGGCATCTCCGGTGTGAACTGCGTCCGGTGCAGCAGCAGTCTTGCATCACTTCCGTGGAACCCCACCCAGTAGTATTCCCATGGATCCACTGCATCCGCGCGATAGAGGATTTCTGTATTGGGATATATGATAAATGAATCGCCTGCACATATTTCAAACTGTCTGCCGCCGACTTTATAGATGCCTTTCCCTGAGACCACATGATGGATCAGATAGAATTTTCTGATGCCCGGGCCCCACTGATGATAACTCTTGCACTGTTCTCTTCCTACATTATAAACACGAAGTGATAATCCATCCTCCTCTTCTGTAAAAAATGACAGTTTGTCTCCTTTTTCCTGCATAACGAGTATTTTCCTCTCATGTATTTATCTGTAGATCCTCATATGTTTATTATGCAACAATTATCCATACTTTTGCAACATCTATTCCTTGTTGTAAAAATAAAATTACGATATGATACAACTACGGTTAACCGCCATATCGTATGATTGTCTGCTCTTCATTTTATAAATACAATGATTATTGCAGCAACAATTATACCCAGTATAAACACACAAAGTCGTTAAGCACCGGTATCTGTTCAATACATAAAAGCCGGTCGGAAAGGAAACCATATGAATGTACTCGTTACCGGAGGCGCCGGATTCATCGGCTCCCACGCCTGCGTATCTCTGCTTGAAGCAGGACACAACATTGTGATTGCTGATAACTTCTGCAATTCAAGCCCCGAGGTTCTTGAACACATCAAAACGATTACCGGAAGAACATTCTCACATTACAACTGCGACCTGCTTGATTACGAAGAGCTCGCAGAGATCTTTGAAAAGCATGAAATCGATGCAGTCATTCATTTTGCAGGCCTGAAATCCGTTCCCGAATCTACCAGGATCCCGCTGACTTATTATCATAACAATCTGACCGGCACCTTGCATCTTCTTCAGATCATGGAAAAGAAAAAAGTGAACAGACTGGTGTTCAGTTCATCTGCAACAGTATACGGAACATCAAATCAGGTACCTTATGAAGAAAGCATGCCGACTTCCGCGACCAATCCTTATGGCTGGACAAAAGTCATGATCGAGCAGATGCTTAATGATTATACCGTCGCCAACAGCGATGCAGCCATTACCTGTCTGCGTTACTTTAACCCGATCGGTGCACATAAAAGCGGACTGATCGGTGATAATCCAAATGGAATCCCCAACAACCTGATGCCGTATGTCTGCCAGACAGCGGTTGGAAAGCTTCCTTTTATCAGAGTCTTTGGCACAGATTTCAATACGAAGGACGGAACCGGAGTCAGAGACTATCTTCATGTTCTGGATCTGGCAGAAGGCCATGTAAAGGCACTGGAACATCTGGAAAAGAAAAAAGGCTTTACCGTATACAACCTTGGAACCGGTCAGGGTACATCCGTACTAGAACTGCTTGATACATTTGAAAGAGTGAACAATATTCCGCTAAAAAGAGAGCTTCATGACAGACGTCCCGGAGATATTGCAGAAAGTTATGCCAATGTTGATCGTGCTGTAAAAGAAATCGGCTGGGAGACCAGATACAGTCTGGAAGACATGTGCCGCGACAGCTGGAATTTCATAAGAACAAACACAGATAAACAAGCAAATTAAGATGGTTTTTCTATCGCTTCTATTGTATACTGAGTGTACATAGAAGCGATTTTTAATTTTTGGGAGATACCTTTCATGAGAAAATACGGCAGGTCGATTCTGTTAGTCTTTATCATTCTTTATTTTATCCTGTTTATGATTATGCGCACAGCCGGTAACTCGTTCTGGCTGCTCGCATTAAAGCCCGGGGCTGCGCTGCTTGCCCTTTTTTCTGCAGCCATTCTTCCAAAAGAATCTGTTAAACGGATGAAGTTTTATAAGATCTTGTCCGCTGTCTTTATATACTGGCTCGCAGCAGATATTCTGTCCTCCGGAATGGAGTTTATCATTCAAAACAGCAGTCGGAATATTGAATCTCTGCGATTTATGCAATCCGTTATGTATCTGATGATTCAGATCGGACTGCTGCTCTTTGTTTCCGACCTGTATCACAGACTTACCCTAAAAATGAACCGTTATCAGATCTTCTCAGATGCACTGACTATCATGTTGTGTGTTTTCTGCATGGGATGGCTCACCTTTTTTAATGGTGAAGTCGATGATTTTTCCGGTGCGAATTTTGACCTGATCAAACAGCTGCATCGTCAGACCATCATGTCTTTTTTTCATCTCATGGTATCCCTGACACTGCTGGGCTACTGCATTCTTTCCTGGTTCTATATGTATACCAGAAAGCTGAAAGCCGGACACATTATGGTCTTATCCGGTATCATGACCATTGGTATATATGATGTTATGATTTCCTTGAATAATGGGCTCATAACCTCATCATTTGCCGACATTCTGCAGCGTACAGCCATTCTGATCATCGCAGCCGGATGTCTCTTTGGTGACGTATACCCGGTGCGCAGGAACCTGTCACGTTCTTCTGATGAGTTTCTTATACGGAACATTCTGATCAATGCTGCCATATTACTGGTATTTCCGCTCTTTACCACAATCATTATAGGCATTTGCCTGTCAACGCTCTGCTTTTTCCCCCTGATTGCTTTTTATATCAGTTCCTGTCTGTATCTGAGACAGTTAGCAGTGACCAGGCGCTTCTTAAAAGATGTGCAAAAAAGCAACAGCGAGCTGGCAAACCAGTCATTGTTTACTTCACAGCTGCTAAATACCATACCAAGCGCTATATACTACACGACTGTAGATGATAAATTCCTTGGCTGCAACAAAAGCTTTGAAACAGTTCATGGCTTTAGCCTGCAGGAGTATATAGGGAAGTCCCTGACCAATATCCCTTTGTTTACGAATGAAAATCATGCCATCTATCAGGATCTGAAAGCTGCTGTCATGCATACTGGTTCACCCTGCATCAAACAGATCCGGCATTTTTCTTCACGCGGAAACACTCGGACCATGCTCTACAGTCTGAGCTCTTATCTTTTATCTGACGATACTGTCGGAGGCTTTCTGGGTGTTCTGACAGATATAACCGAACTAAAACTGAAAGAAGCCGAGCTTAAAGTGGCTCTGGAACAGGCCAATGCAGCTGCCGAGGCAAAATCAAACTTCTTAGCCAATATGAGCCACGAAATCCGTACACCTATGAATGCCATCCTTGGTATGTCCTATCTTATGCAGAAAACAGAGCTGAACACCAAACAGCAGGATTACAACACGAAGATCCATGCGGCGGCTTCCTCGCTGCTTGGTATTATAAATGATATTCTTGATTTTTCCAAAATTGAATCCGGAAAGCTTGAGCTGGAAAATCTGGAATTCAATCTGGATACCGTAGTTACCGATTCCCTCAACCTTCTTTTACAAAAGGCACAGGAGAAGAACATTGAGTTTCTTTACCATGCACCTTATGAAATGCCGCATAATTTATCCGGGG
>QKDK01000094.1 GCA_003252135.1 Clostridia bacterium | reverse complement strand
TATGCTGCTCTATAACTTGTAAGGTACTTATGTTTTGTTCTATAAAAGATTAGGGTGTTAAAAGTCTTCTACCTACTTTAATGATGTCAATTCGCATAAAGACAAATGAACGAATGCGCCTATGTAAATATATTAGTTGTTCTTTTCTCACATGATTTGTGTTTTATCAGAAAACAGATCTGTCTGAGCGAAGCGAGTTATCTGATTTCTGATATGCTAAGCACAAATCATTTGAGAATTAGAACATCTTATATATTGGAATCGAAGCAATGAGTTGTTTGGCTTTGTGCTAATTGACACTTGCCTGTTGAAATAAGACTTTTGACACCCTAATCCCTAAAAACAAAAAAAATCCCCCATCACAAAGGACGAGAGGACCGTGGTACCACCTTTTTTCGCAGCTGCATTCCTGCTGCTGCCTTTCTGCCGCATCTACGGCTCTGTCTGTAACGGGACTTCCCGTTATCCCCTACCTTTGGTTCAGGGATGCTGTTCAAAAGCTACCTTTAGTCAACACTTCTTTGAGCTGCCTTTCAGCCGGGGACTGCTCTCTCTGATAAGGTTATTGACCTACTCCTCTTTCTCATCACATTTACCTGTTTGATTCTTCTACTATAAAGGACAAATCAATCGTTTGTCAAGGCAAATCTTTCAAGATATTTTCAGCTTCACTTACGCCTCTTCCTTAATTGCGACCTGGTAAGCCTTCATCATGGCTCTCATATCATCCGCATATTCAGGAACCAGTTTTAGGAGCTTTTGCATCTCTTCCTCTGCTATGTCAAAATGTTTTGTACTGTATTCCAGTGTTTCCCTGACCTTGCCTCTCCGCTCGTTGAGATGATGCCTTACCTCTACCATCTCCTTGCTGCTTAATAACGCTTCCGGTTGGTAGATCCAGATCTCTGTATCAGCTATCTCTGCAGCCTCCAGCATCTCCATCAGTGCAGCATTATAAAATTCGAGCATCTTGGTATTTTCTTTATAGCGTACCTGCTCGTCCAGAATCTTAACGAACTGTTCCCATTCAAATGCCAGTTCATGTGAACTGTTGATGTGAAACTTCTCATACATGAACTCAAGTGAACTGGTGCAGTTGACGTACTTGACTTTCACCCTGTTCATCAGCTGTATGACTTTATTCATCTTGATCCCATTCACTTTTTCCTGATACTGGATTCTGCCAAGACCTGCAACGCAGTAAACAGCAATCAGTGATGCCAGGATCCCTGTCATCAGAAAAGGAATCATCATATCTGCGGCAGTGTATTCCGAAAGCAGGAACAGGACCACAAAAAAAATACCGATGATTATACATGCAGCAAATGCAAGTGTTTTCATGAATTTACGGCGATTCTGGAGATCTTCCGATTCATAAGTCACTACTCCCCGCTCTCCTTCGATTTGTTTCATGTCATCTTTCACCTTTTGCTGATATTCCTCAAGCTCTCTCATTTCTCTGAGCCTGTCCGGGATTTCTTTTTGAAAACGCTCAAGCTGGAGGAATTGCGCCGGTGCGATCTGTCCCTTGTTCGTCTCCTGAAATTTTGTCCTTTCATTGTTCAGACGTACGATCGTTCTCGCTGTATCGGCAAGCTCTGCCTTTTTTTCACCGGCCAGGGCTTCAATCTTCTCAATGTCAGACAGATAGGTGGTCACCGACTGGTATTCCTTTCTGGTCTCCATGAGCTTGCTTCCCACATCGCGCAGCTGTTCACAGCACTCACTGCACCGTTCGAGTACTTCTTCACGGGTGACTGTGCCCTTTTGCATCTTTTTACGTGCCAGAGCTTCATTCAGCGTCATCCATGCAAATTCATCTGTATCTTCCTTTTTTTTATTTTTCTTCGAAAATAGTGCCATTATCCATTCTCCAGACGATATTTATTTTTCAGCCTGCATAGTATCTCATCCATCAGCCTGTAATAGTCGTTGAACCTGCCTTCCTCCTTCAGCTGCTTTGCACGCTCTGCTTCCCGAATTTCAAAGAAATTATCCTGCGTATCCGCTATATAAAAAAGTTCATTCTCAATCTGTTCCACAACCGCACGGTTATCAACATAGCGTTTCATCTCCCTGCTAAAAAGAGCTTCCTGCCTGCCGATCTTTAATGCATAGAGGTACTGCTTTAGCGACTGCACATTGCCATTCCGTTCATATGCCTCTAAAAAGCCTTCCGCTGCTGTCGCAAATGCACCGGTACCTGCATGGATCACTGCAATGTTATGCAATATGCTGCCATATTCTTCAGAGGAAAGCTCTACAGGTTCCTTCGAGTATATGATATCCTTATAGACTTTCATCGCTTCCTGATTCTGGTGATGGGCAAGATAAGAATCAGCTTTACGTTTCTTGCGCTGCATGGGTGTCAGGTTGTTCAGATAATCCAGTTCCTTAAGAAGTTCTTTGATTTCTTCTTCCTCATAATAGTCGGCACTGCAGAATATCGTCACAATAATATCCTTCACCCCGGCATGTGTCTTGATCAGCTTTTCCACCTGCAGTGCGCGCTCCTTAAGCCCCAGCTCATCACACATAAAATCGACCAGCATGGTATCGAACAGTTCTTCACTTACCGTTTCTATATTATGATAAATATAGTAACAGAGTTCTTCTATGCTATATACATTCGTCCCTGTCGATTTGAACCGATATGGCTGCTCTGCCTGTTTCCCTGCACATAAGATCACTTTCCCCATGACGTGCGACTCCTCACTCTTATAATCTTATCACCTGTTCCCATATCCGGTAATTCGTCGGATGGAACTCCCCAAAACCAATATCTTTGATTTTGATCACTGCCACCTTGCGTTCCATAAAGCTGAGAGAAATCTCAAGCCTTGTAGTCTTATCATCACGCAGCCGCAGACCGTCCAGTGTCAGAATCTCCCGGATGGATTCTTTTTTCAGGCTGTCTGTTATTAAAAATTCCAAATTCATGCATTGATCCAGTATCACTGCATATTTTGTGCTAACATTCTTCCACAGTTCTCCGGCGCTCGCCATGGTAAGGTGGCGCATCTGGGAATCCTGATAGACCTGAAGTGCAATGTTGCTGGCACACACATCTTCCGGCAGGAACAAGAATTCCTCTTCTGTACCGACTGCAAGAGCCTTTGCTGCATAACATGCTCCTTTTGAATACAGGTTCTGACCTTTAAAGACACGTCTTCCCATGCACAGTGAGCGGAGCACATCATCTGACCAGTCTCCTTCAAATCCTCTTCCGGTAACGAAGAGCGAAGATATGATTTTTTTATATAGTGTTTCATTTGCCAGGTTCTCAAAGCTGAACTTTAAGCGCTCTATCGGCTTTTCTGACAGCATGGCATAACTGATCTCGTGAGACAGATCAAGATGTTCGGCAATGACAGCATAGGGCTGTTTTCTGCGTCCAAAAGTCAGCTGATAAAATGCAAGACCATCCTTGTCAAAATCAAAAAGAGCGACATCATTTCCCCATAGTTCCTTCTTCTGGCTTATGGTGTAGTACATAAAGCTCATGGTATGGCTTATAATAGCCGCGCGGTCCTTTAACAGTCCTAAATGTTCCAATAGATCATAAAGTTCTGCTTCCTTTTCCTGTGTCACTGTCTTTTGCGTAAGCACCAACATCTGAATGCTGTTATTCAGAAATCTCTGACGCAGCAGACTCAACGTCTTTCGCAGGAATTTTTCAAGAAGGAATGCACCTGAGTAGGCTGTTCCGTATGCTTCGACAATTTTATTTTCTTCAAAAAGTGACAGAAGGTTATTAATATAGATCCCGGCTTCTCTGTCCCTGCAGCGCAAAGCTTCCTCACCGATCAGCCACTCGCCTGTCAGCTCTTTGATACAGACTGCAGTCGGAATCAGATACTTGCTCTTATCAGGAGAAAGGCAGACAGATTCCGGTTCCGGCATATTGGTGTGGAAGCCGCAAATCTGCGAATAATCATCGCACAGGTCAAACCCTACGAACAGGTTCTTTGTCTCATCCATCTGTCTCTCTCCTTCTCTTCTTATTATGTTCTATAACTTATAACGGATGAAATAACAGTGAAATCGCATATTCGTTCTTCACATAAGTTTCTAACAGCTTCAGTGCTGTTTTTTCATCCTGCATTTCTCTTGCGGCAAGAATCATGTTCAGCTGATAATACTTTGTATCTTCTCCGCCTGTCTGCTCAGGTGCCAGCCGTACCTCTGTACTCTCAGTAATGGTCTCCTCGTCTTCTTCGATCTCTGTTATGTAATACTGCAGAGATTCATTACAGAACAGAACAAACTCCTTCACAAAGATGCCGTAACATATATTTTTCATTTCTTCTGTAGCAAAGGAACAACATTTTGCATTATCCTCAAAAGAATAATGGATCTCAACGCGGCAATTCGGGTCTGTCCGGTATTCCACATAATATTTGTCATAAATCTTCTGCGGTATCTTCATGCTGTTCTTAAATTCTTTAAAAAATGGCAATACCAGATCTTTCTGCTCCAACCGGTGCAGCTGATAATCAATGAAATTCACTTCCGCATCTGTCAGCTGTTCTCTGGTAGAATACATTTTCAGGATTGCCAGCAGACAGACCTCATTTTCCTCATAGTTGCTCTCTCTGCGCATGATATCGAAAAGCTCCTGCTCCAGCGGTCTGTCGCGCAGCAGATACTTATATGCATAGTATGACAAAAAAGCGCGAATCAGTTTTCTGTTCACACCGCTCCTGTAATAGCTTCCGAACACTGCTTTGGCATTGCTTATATAACTTTCTGCAAACAGCATCTGCCCCAGAAGACGTTCTTCCAGATCCAGTGTGTCCAGTTCAAAGGTCTTGGCAGATTTCCAAATGTCGAACATGTCGGAAGTCGTTCCGTAAAAATAATCTACCAGGTATTTTAGTATGACTTCGTCGAACTTGCCGGCTTTGAAAACATAATGGCAGGCATCTACGAGAACATCGATCTTCTCCATCCCGCCTTCATTCATTATCAGTCTTGAGCAAAGCTTTACAAGACGCTTGCTGTCAATACCTTCAAAACCGAACTCTGACATGCCTTTCAATGCCACATTATAGAGATCTCTGATGATCATGAACTCAATCAGTCTGATTCTCTCCGAGCGTTCTACCGTAGCGAGGTCGACCTGCATCAGATACATCTCCAGCAGATCACCTTCATAATTATCATAATAGTAATAGATCAGCGCCTGTATATAGCTCCTGACATAGTACGGATTAAGCCCAGGCAGCCTGGCCACGCGCTTACGGAGCTCAATTCCGGCAGCGTCGAATTTCTGATAATACTGGACCTTTTCTGCCAGATGCAGCAAAAGCTTCTGGTGCTCTCCTGAAACTTCAAAGCACTGTTGGAGCAGACCTTCCAGATGCACCATTTTCTTTAATGTGTAATCGATCGTTGCGATATAACGGTTTCCTTCGCTGTCGATCAGGAACACCTCTGCATTCTCTGAATATATACTGATATATGCTTTATTATCAATAATAGGTGAAATCACTTCTTCCATGATTTCCTTGTGAACCACACATACTTCTTTCAGCTTTTCATTCCTGCACTCCAGCTCATAGGTAAATGCTATATCCGGAATCTGCCTTGCCAGTCTGTCGGTTACAGGCATATCAGGCAGAAGGTCATTATAGATCACTGCCAGGTTACTGTTTATATTCCCTGACTCAAGCTGTTCTTTTGTAAAAACAGCCATATGTTCTTTATAATTCTCATAGATTCCCGGTTCATCGCTCTTATGCCTGATCAGATTTGCATAGAGAAATGCTTTTCTTCTGTCAGACAGGTCATGATGCATAGAAAAATATTTCAATACATTTGAAGCCAGAGCGGTATCATCAAACTCTCCTATGGAAGAAAGATAATATTCATAAACCTCAGAGATGTTGACCTGCTGCATAACACCAAGTCTGAACCACTCATAATATTGTGGCCCTGATCTGGCGCCGCGGATCAAAAGACTGCAGATTGTTGACAGTACTTCCTTTTCAGGCCATTTAGCGTAGATTTTTGTTAATAATCGAAAGACAAGGGGATGGTATTTTTTAACCCTGCCTGCCAGATATGTGTAATGCATGGCTGCTTCTTTTGAGAGGTATCCGTGTTTGAAGGAAAAGTTTACCAGCTGGATTTCAAAATCATGCAGCTCTTTAATTACAGATGGGTTTTCATTTACAAGAAATGCAGCTTCATAATACAGAACCGGACTATTACAGCCCTGATCGAACTGCTCCCGGATATCCTCAAGCTTTTGCTGCTTGGCATATTCATATTTTTTATCCAGATACAATAAGAACCACAGGATCATCCACTCGTTACTGTGGCTTGCATAGTAAGAACGAAGAGTCTCACACACCTGGGCAGATAAAAGAGGCTGTTTATGCAGCATGGCGCTCAGATAGAGTATGGCTGCATAACAGACAGGCTGTTTCTTCTCATATACAGCAAGCTCCTTTTCATGGACTGCAAGCGCTGTTTTCGCCTGTACCTCCTTACCCGAGACAAGCATCAGGTGTATTTGGTAAAGATCATAAAGCACCCGGTTTCTGTCCTGAGCCTCAAGTATATACAGAATATTTCCTGCTTCTGAAGCATATCGTCCGGCTGCAGTTTTATTCATACGGAAATTCAGGTAATTCCGAATAAGCTTCTCCTCTGATTGTCTGCGTTTTTTATGTTGTTCCTTATCCCTGCTTCCAATTCTGATGCAGTGGCAGCAGACAGGAATTTCGATGGTCGTGAACACACTTTCCAGACGTATCGTCCCAAAGTTATTTCCATTTCGCATATGCTCTGGCTGTATGACAAAGCCAACCTCACAAGTCTGACCTAAAAATCTGTCAGTCGTGATTGTTTTATGTTCCAGCGCAATAAAAGGTGCATCTGTTGACATGGTAAGCTCGCTATAGCCCCAGGTGTTCTTCGTAAGAATCAGTTTGTCAAGAAAGCTGTATTGTCCGGCTTCATAAGTAAGCTTTTCTTTGTCCACTTCAATGGTAATGGGAAGCTTTTTATGAATTGCTACCAGAAACTCCTCCAGGGCCCGGTCGTCTGATCTGCTTTTCACCAGATGTCTGTACAGCAAAGAGTATTTATCATCGTAAAATTTAAGGGCTTTTGAAAAATCCTCTGACAAAAACAGATTCTTTGCTTCAGT